>NZ_JBSGBZ010000076.1:0-31084 GCF_053601495.1 Streptomyces sp. NPDC004721 | reverse complement strand
CGACACCTCGAAGCGTGAAGAACGGCCGTCCTGCTGTCCCGGGAACGAACCAAGATCAGCGGGTCAGGTGAACCGCCGAGGTTAAACATCAAGCTCGGAGCCGTACGATTAATCGAACGGGAATCGTACTCCAGCGTCTCTGTTTCGCTCGGGGCGGGCCCAGGGTGGGGTGATGCGGTCCGTGGAGGCACCCGGTTCCGCGGACCGCGAGCGCGGCCGCGGGCCGCCGAAGCGCCCCGAAGGCGTACTCCGGCGACCCGCCGCCCGGTCAGGGCATTGTGTCGTAGGTGTAGTACTCGCGCCGGCCCAGCATCGTGCCAATGCTGGTGGAGAAACCGGGGTTGTCCACGTTGCAGTGGTGCAGGAAGAACACTGGATCGTTGGGGGAGCTCGCGGGGGACATGTCCCCGCCGATCCACGAGTGGACCTGATTGTGCAGCCAGGGCCGCGCGTTGCGAGGGTTCGGGTTGGGGGTCCAGCCTTCGAGGCGGCCGCGGAAGCCGTCCGAGCTGACGCTGTAGTCGAGGACGTCGTACCTGTCTCCCGGCTTCGGGTTGGGGCCGGAAGGCCCGAAGGCGAGGGCGTTCTTCACGTCCGTTCCGGTGGGCAGCCGGTCCCAGCCGATTCCGAACTGCCGCATCAGGCCGCGGCCCTGGCCGCCGTTGGCCTGGGGGGGTTTTCCGTCGTAGGCGCTCTCGATGCGGACGGTGAAGCTGTTCGGGTCGTCGGGACGATAGGCGAACGGCCCGTCCGAGACGGGCATGCCCTGTCCGCCCATCTTGGTGGGCTGCCGAATCGGGGCGGTGGGCGACGATCGACCCTGTTTCCGCCGTCCTCGCGGTGTCATGGGCGCTAGGCCGGTGCTCGAGCCGACGACCGGCGCCAGGTGATGCGAAGGACGGGTGCCGAACGCGGCGACGGCCCGACCAAATCCCACGTCCACGCCGGCGGCCGCGGCGCGAACCGCGTGCGTGGCAGTGACCCGTCGCCCTGCCTGCAAGCGGGGCGCGGTTGCTCCGTCACCCCATCCCGCGGTGCCCTGCTCAGGAGTTCATTCATAGCTGCGTGCGCGCTGCCGCGTTGCCACTGCACCGGTTCAGGGCCGGCCCCCTGCTAGCGCCTGGGTCCTCGGTGTGTCGTGGCTCGGGCTCGCCGCCGACAACACCGCGGCCAGGGGCGGCAAGCACACGATGTCGTTCTTCGTGCGGCGGCCCGCGGGGGCGGCGAAGTCGCCGAACGCGTCGTTCACCGCCGAGGTCGGCTACGGCGACGGCGCGACGTGGTGCCCGGCCCTGGTCGAGCGGCGCGGTGACCACTGGCAGACGAAGCGCACCGAGCCGGTCCGGGCCGATGCGGTGGCGCTGCGGCTCAAGGCCGAGGCCGAGGACGAGGACGGCGCGACGATCGAGCAGACGCTGATCCGGGCTTGCACGCTCGAGTAGAGGGCTGTGGTCCCAGGAGAGGGGCCCCGCGGTCACAGCCAGCCGCGGTCGCGCGTGTACCAGCCGAGCTGGAGGCGGGTCTCGGTGCCGGTCAGGTCCATCAGGCGGCGCACGCGCCGCTGGACGGTGCGCCGGCCGGCGGCCAGGCCGAGCGCGACGAGGCGGGCCGCTGCCCTGCCGCGGACCGCCGGGACCAGCGGCCCGTCCTCGACGAGCCGCTGGTAGAGCCGTTCCTCAGCGGCACCGAGACCGATGCCGCCGAGGGACGAGGGGCGCGGCGCAGCGCTCACTGGCCGCACCAGATGTCGGTGCAGCCCGAGTTGTACGCCTGGATCAGCGTCTCCGTGAGGGATGCGCCGGTCGCGTCGGTGACCGTGGTGCGCAGCGACACCTTGGCCGTGCCGGCGGCGGGGACGGTGACCTTCCAGCGGTCGCCGTCGCGGCGGGCGTGCGCCGTCCGCCAGGTGCTGCCGTCGTCGGTCGAGTAGGACACCTTCATGGAGTCCACCGGCCCGGTGCGGGTGCCGGCCTGGCTGCCGACGGTGACGGAGTAGGTGAACTCCTTGGCCGGATCGGCGGTGTTGAGCCGGTCGAGCGGCGTGTCGTAGCCGAGGTCGAGGAGCGCCAGCGGGGCCGCCTTTTCCTCGTGGTGCGAGCGCACGCGCCACTCGTCGGTGATGCGGGCGCCGAGCGTCCAGGTGACCGGATCGTGGCCCTGACGGCGGGCGTCCACGCTCAGCCGGTACCAGCGGTCGTCGCGCGGCAGGTCGAACACGCCCTGGCCGGGCCGGTCGTTGCTGTCGAGGACCTTGCCCGTGTCGTCGGTGAGGACGGTCGAACCGCTGTCGGCCCCCGGCGCGTACTCCGAGTGGTGCCCGGCCGCGTCGGAGAAGACCGGCAGGTTGACGCTCACTTTGTCGCCGTCCCGGACGACGTTCTTGCCGCTGCGCAGCTCGGGGTTGAACGGCGCGGCCATCCAGCTCTCCTTGTACGTACGGCCCTTGGCGTACGTCGTCGGATCGGTGACCTGCGTGGACAGCGGGAAGGGAATCTCGCCCTCCTCGAACAGGTAGTGGAAGGTGGCCATGGTCCACTGC
Source organism: Streptomyces sp. NPDC004721 (assembly GCF_053601495.1). Taxonomy (NCBI): domain Bacteria; kingdom Bacillati; phylum Actinomycetota; class Actinomycetes; order Kitasatosporales; family Streptomycetaceae; genus Streptomyces; species Streptomyces sp. NPDC004721. Next base: position 28,545 of record NZ_JBSGBZ010000076.1, on the reverse strand, counting down.
ACGTCGGGCGACACGTACACCTGCTGGTCGGCCGGCGCCAGGAACCGGGTGGACTGCTGGACCAGCCGCACCCCGCGCCAGCTCGTCCACGCGTACAGGCCCTTCGGGTCGTACGGGTAGCCGTGGGTGTTCTCCCTGGTGTCGATGCGGGCCAGGTCGGCGCGCCGGTCGTACCAGTCGGCGCCTGCGGGCAGCGAGTCGTCCTGCTTGTGGAAGAGGAAGTAGGCGGTCGGCGAGGTGTCGACGCCCTCGACGGTGAGGGTCAGGGGACCCTTGGCGAGCCGGCCTTCGAGGAGGGGGAGGGAGTCGGCGTTCAGCTGCGCCAACGGGGTCGGCTCGTAGACCGACACGCTGTACCCGCGGATGATGATGAGGGCGACGCCCGCGTCGGTGAGTTTCTGGTAGACGGCGTTGTTGGACGCGTTGCTGCCGCTGGACCGCCATAGGACGATCTTGCCCTTGAGGTCCTTGCCGGCGAGGTCGGCGTCGCTGCCGCTGCCGATGTCGACGACCTCGCCGGTCACCTTTCCCGTCCAGCGGTAGATGCTGTACTGGGAGAGCTGGAGGCCCAACTGCTGGGGCGTACCACCGGGTTCACGGGCGTCGATCTCGCGCTGCTGCCAGCTGGTGGCGCCGAAGAAGCGCATGCCGTCGAACGTCTCACCGGTCTTGGTGGGCACGACCTCGACCTTGTAGGGGCCGGCGGCGCTGGGGGCGATGAGACCGGTGGAGGCGCCGTCGGGGGTGGCGGTGCCGATGCCGGTGGCGCCGTCGGTGGTGGCGCGCACGCCGTCGTCGTCGACGCCGATCCGGACCGGCTTCGCGCCGTCCGTGCTCACGGTGGCGGAGGCGTCGTCGTCGAGGGTGACGCGCTGCGCGTAGTGGATCGCGGTGCTGCCTGTGATCGTGTAGCCGGCCTTCTCGTACTCCCAGACGCTGCCGAGGAGGCGGTAGGTGCCGCGCGGCAGGACGACCTTGCGCGGAGTGGTGCCGCTCAGGCTGGTCATGGTGGTGGCGCCGGTCTTCTCGTTCTGGATGACGACGCCGGTGGAGGTGGCGTCGGCACCCGGGCGCGGGGCGGGACCGGTGAGGGTGAGGGTGCGGGCGTCGTCCGGCGCGGTGACCGACACGGGAACGCGGACCGTGCCGCGGCCGGGCCGCTCGGCGGTGACGGCGCCGTCGTAGGAGCCGCCGGCCTCGGCGCGGGCCAGGTCGAGCGTGACCTCGGTGGTGGCGCTGCCGTGGGCCGGGACGGTGACCTCGGTGGCGTCCACGCGGACGAGATCGCCGCGGGCGCCGACGGTGAGGGTGACGGGCTTGTCGCCCGCGTTGCGCCAGGTGACCGTGCGGGTCGCGCTACTGCCCGTGGCGCGGGCGGCGAGCGTGGCGGGCTCGGCGGTGATCTGCGCGGCGGACGCGGCCGGTACGTCGACGAGGCCGGCGCCGGTCTCGTCCACGGTGGTCCCGCGCACGGGTGCGGCGGAGCCGATCAGGGCGGCCTTGAGCTGCTGTCCGCTCCAGTCGGGGTGCTGCTGGCGCAGCAGGGCGGCGGCGCCGGCGACGTGCGGGGTCGCCATGGAGGTGCCGGACAGGGACGCGTAGCGGGCGTTGACGGCGCTGTCGGCGAGGGTGCCTTCGGCGCGGGCGGCGACGATGTCGCTGCCGGGTGCGGATATCTCGGGCTTGACGGCCCAGCGGCCCTGGCGCGGGCCGCGCGAGGAGAACGCGGACAGGTCGCCCTGCTTGGTGACGGAGCCGACGGTGAGCGCGGAGTCGGCGGCGCCGGGGGCGCCGATGGTGTGGTCGCCGGTGTTGCCCGCGGCGATCACGAAGAGGGGTCCGTCGCCCGCGGAGAGCTTGTCGACGGCGCTGGACAGCGCGTCGGTGCCGTCGGAGGCGCCGGACTTGCCGAGGCTCATGGAGACGATGTCAGCCTTCTGGCCCGCGGCCCACTCCATGCCGGCGAGGATCCACGAGTCGTAGCCGTAACCGTCGTCGTCGAGGACCTTGCCCTCGAGGAGGTCGGCCCCGGGGGCGACGCCCGCGTACCGGCCGCCGGACGCGGCGCCGGTTCCGGCGACCGTCGAGGAGACGTGGGTGCCGTGGCCCTGCCGGTCCTGGATGCCGTCGCCGGTGAAGTCGGCCTCGGCGGCGACGCGGCCCTTCAGGTCGGGGTGCCCGGTGTCGTATCCGGTGTCGAGGACGGCGACCTTGACGCCCTTGCCGTCGATGCCGCGACGGTGGACCTCGTCGGCGCCGATCTGCGGCACGGACTCGTCGAGGGTTGCCTTGACGCGTCCGTCGAGCCAGACCTTGCCGATGCCCTCGTTCCTGGCGGTCGACGGGGTGGCGAGCTTGCGCCAGACGTCGCTCGCGTTCTTCTTCGGGACCTTCAGGACGGCGGTCCGGGTCCGCTTGAACTCCTTGGCCAGGGTGGCGTGTTCGGGAGCCTCGGGGCCGCCCGCGACCTGGGGTGCGTCGCCGACGACCAGGCGCAGCGCGGAGGTGGCGTCGTCCGCGTATCCGTCTGCGACGAGGGTCGTCACGTCGAAGAGGCGCTGGTCGACGCGGCCGTCGGCGATCTGCCCGGCGGCGTCGATCGGGACGGCGTACTCGTGGCCGTCCACGTGGTAGCGGGTGAAGCCCATGCCGGAGCGGCCGGGGCCCGGCACGATGCGGTCGATACGCGGACCGCCGCCCGCGCGGTCGCTCGCGTAGAAGACGACGTCGCCCGTGACGAGTGTGACGCGGCGCGTGGCGGCTCCGGGCGGCGCGGCGGCCGCCGGATCGACGAACTCCGGCCCCTTCTCGGCCCCGTGGGCGAGGGCGGGCAGCGCGCTCCCGAGCACGGCGGCGACCACCACGGCGGCACCGGCCGCCCGGCGCCGCGCGGCTCTCCCGCCGTCTCGTCCCGCTGTCCTTCTGGGTCTGATGTTGGGCACGCGGATTCCTCCCCGGTCCGACGCTGAAGACGCAGCGAACGATGGCAGGAGGCGGAGCCGAGCGGTGGTCCGGGGACGCGGCGGGAAAACGCCGTGGCGTCAAATCGCCACATCGGGTAGTCACTTGACGAGCACTTCAAGAGGTTCGGCTACAGCGGCGAACAGGCGTACCTGCTGCTCGGCTCCGCCCCCATGGAGGGACGCATCAGCGGCATCGTCGACATCCCGAACGACTGCTGCTCGCTGTACCTGCCCACGGCCATGTTCGACTTCGACGTCCGTCCGTTCACGGCGGGCCCGACGAAGGCCGATCGCGGCCAGTGCGCGCTGGCCGGCGCCTGACCGGCCTCCACTGTGCCGAAGGCCCCGCAGCCCGGGCTGCGGGGCCTTCGCCCGTCATGACCAAGGACGGTTACGGGTAGCTGGTGAGGTTCGCGACGTTGTTGGCGGAGTTGGAGGGGCCTCCGGTGTTGTTGATCACGCGGCTGATGGTGCCCGTGCCACCGAGGGAGACCGTGACCATGCTGGTGAAGCGCACGTTCGGGTTGTTCGGTGCCTCGATGGCGCGCGCGGCGGTCACGCCCGGGTTGGCGTTGAAGTAGCAGTAGCTGCCGAGGCCGTACGCCTGGTGGCTGGTGACGGAGTCGGCCACCTTGTAGGCGGCGTAGCCCTGGGTGGAGCCGTTCATCCAGGCCGCCTGGTTGGGCGGGTCGTAGGGCATCTCGTTGCGGTGATGCCGTTCATCGACGAGATGCCCATGGTGCGGTAGGCCTGGTCGTCGCTGTAGCGGTACGCGTTCTTCAGCGCGTTCTTGAGGCCCTCGGCGGCCTGCACGGTCAGGTTGCCCATGTTCCGGCCGGCGCCGCCGAAGTCGAACGGCATGATGGCCCAGGCGTCGACGGCCAGTCCGGAGGAGGCGGCCCGGTTGATCAGACTGGTGTCGGGGTCGCTCTGCCCGGTGCCGATGGTGATGTACACCTTAAGACCGGGGTTGTTGGCCTTCACGGTCTTCAACGCGTCGACCGTGCGCTGCTGGACGGTCGCGTTGCTGTAGGCGTCGGCCTCGAGGTCGATGTCGATGGCCTTCAGCCCGTAGGCGTTGATCACCTTCTGGTACGCGGCGGCGAGTTCGCCGGCGCTGGAGCAGGAACTCTCCAGCTTGTTGCCGCTGTAGCCGCCGAAGGAGGGGATGATGTCGCCGCCGTTCGCGCGCACGGTGTTGACGGTCTGCTGGTCGACGCCGCCGGTGAGCGGCCGGCTGCCGTCCCACTGCGGGTTGCAGTAGCCGTTGCTGAGGACGAAGGCGAGCGTGAACCACTTCACGCCGGTGGCGTTGGTGATCGTGGTCGGGCTCGGCGGGCTGCCCCAGCCGTTGTAGAGGTATGGCGCCACGGCCATGGACGTGGCCGGCGGGGGGCCGCCGTCCGCGGCGGGCGCGGTCCACTTCTGGTTGCTCGCGCCGGTGCAGGACCAGATCTGGGCGCGGGCGCCGTTGGCCGACGACCTGTCGGTGACGTCCAGGCACTTGTTGGCCTGCTGGTTGACGATGTCGCGCGCGGCGGTGACGGTCCACTTCTGGTTGGCGGCGCCGGTACAGGACCACAGCTGGACCTTGGCACCGTCGGCGGTCGATCCGCCGGTGACGTCGAGGCACTTGCCGAGGGCGCGGATGGTGCCGTCGGAGCCGACCGTTCACTGCTGGGCGGCGGTGCCGTTGCAGTCGTAGAGCTGCACGGCCGTGCCGTCGGCCGAGCCGGCACCGGCGACGTCGAGACACTTCCCCGCCAGTCCGGTGATGGTGCCGGTGGCGGCGGCCTGGGCGGGGCTGGCCATGAGGAGGTCGGCGGAGAGGGCGAGAGCGGCGAGGGACGCGACCGCGAGCAGGGGTCTGGCCATGGGGGAAGTTGGCCTTTCACGTGGGGGGTGGCGGAACGCGGCCCCAACACCGCCGTGACACAAGGGGCGTTGAGTGCATTCCATGGACTTTGTTTAAGGCGTGAAGCTAAAGGTCCGGACCATCACCGTCAAGAGGTGAAGCAACACCTGGGAGGCAGTCGCCCCGATCCGCGATGAGTTGAACACCGGGCGCCCTCCGGAGGCCGGCGTCCGGAAGACGGTCGCGCGAGGCGTCCGTGCGACACGCCCCCTGCGGACGGGCCTGGCCAGCATGGGTCCGCGTGATCACCATCGAGTGGGACGGACTCACCGACCGCGAGCGCTACAACGACTGGTACCGCACCGAGCGGGACCGGTTCTCCGACCTGGCCCGGGACGCCGACTGGAGTGGTCTCTTCACGGAGTTGGGGAGACATCCGGAGCGGGTCAGCCTCCCCCGAGGCGGCAGCCGCAGCGGCTTCGCCCCGCTGCATCAAGCCGCCTGGCACGGCGCGGACTTCGCCGTCGTCTCCCGGCTGCTCGCGCACGGCGCCTGGCGCACCCAGCGAACTCGGGACGGGCGGCGCGCCGTAGACATCGCGCGCGAGCAGGGGCACGCACACCTGCTGGAGAGCTGCTGGAACCGGTCGGGGTGCGGCCGCTCCCCGCCCCCGCAATCCTGCTGGAGGACCACTTCCACGCGCTGCTGCGTGAGCGGACCGGCCGCTGCTTCGAGGAGATCGAACACCTGCTGCCGCCGGTGGCCCCCCTGACGGAGGGACCGGCCGTACGGATCTTCTTCCGGGTCGTCGGCATGATGGGCGGCTTCACCTACCGCCTGGAGCAGGACCACCTGCATGTGCACGGCCACTCCCGCATGGACGCGGACGACGGCGACGACTGCCGGGTGACCCCACAAGGCTGGACCAGAATCAACCCGCCCCACTCGGCCCCGCCTTCCCCACTCGCCCCCAGAATCCGCTGACGCTGCGTAAGCTCCGTTCTCGCGGTGCAGTCAGCGAGCAACTGGCCCTGCCCCGGCGCGGCCGCAGGTTCGAGAGCGGCGACCACGACGAGGAACTCCGGCGGGTCGGCCGTACCCTCATCGCCCGGCTCGATCCTCCAGCGCCCGGAGCGCCCGCTCCGCGAACAGCCTGAGGCGGCGCCACCCCTCCGCCACCGGCAGGCACCGCCTTGCCGGAGTTCAGACGGCCGGATAGGAGCGGTGAGGCCGTTTGCTCCGCAGTCTGGGGGCTTGATGCCTGGTGCACCGGGTAGAGAGGAGTTGTAGCCGGTTCGGTCCCGGAGGCGCGCACATGGCCACGCGTCCGCGGAGCCATTTGGCCTGGAGCCAGGGCGATGACGGCTTGGACGTGCTTGCAGTCCTCGCCGCGCTTCTTCAAGTGGCAACGACGAACTCGGCCCCGAGGGCGGGGCCCGTGCCCGGCAGGGACTCGATGATCTCCAGTCTGACCAGCGATCTGTCCGGTCAGATTACTAGCGGGGCTGCCTCCCGCTGGCGGAGAAGCGGGCATAGTACGTGAGGACCGGTTGCAGCCCCCGACGCTCATAGAGGCGCCGAGCACCGGTGTTGGCTGCAAAAGTTCCGATGAGTAGATCGCCGATGTCGAGCCTGTTCAGCTCAGCGTCCACCTCGTCGAGCAGCAGTGTGCCTACGCCGTTCCCACGCTCGGTCGATGCGACAGAGAGCGATTGGAGCTCGGCGATGCGGCTGCCAGTCACCCAGGTGTCGTCGGGCCCGGCGTGGATCTCCACGAAGGCGTAGCCGACCGCTTGGCCGTGACGTTCGGCGAGGAGGATGAAGGACCCCTCTTCCAAGATCCAACGCCGATAGCAGGAGCGGCGCAGTTCCCAGGAGCGCTCGTCCGGGAAATACGCGAACCCCGGTTCGATTGACTGGTGGTGAGCGTGCAGCGCGAGCCACAGAGGCTCCAGCCGGTCGATGAGCTCAGCACCTCCCTTGTGGAGGGTGACGTCACCGTGGATGTGGTGTGCCTGACTCATCTCAACGTCTTCCTCTTCTTGCCTTGACACACAAGACGGTTCCTTCCGAGCTGTCGGCTATGAGGCTCGGCCTTGATCAGTACGGTCAATGGCGTTGGTTCAGACGGTGGAGCGCCTGGGAGTCGCCGCCCACGCTCCGGATTTCCTCCGGTCGTCGGCGTGCCGGGGCGCCGGCGTCAGAGCCCCGTCCGTGGATGTGCTTGCCGGCGGTTGGGGATTGTCCTCGATGCCGTCCTGGAGGACATCCGGACCCGGACTGATGTCGCAGACACCGTGGGACGAGCCGCCTTCCGAGGTGGGTGCCGTACCCGCCGCCGCGGGTGCGAGCCTGCCCGAGACGACGACGGCTACGCCGACGGGCCGGCACCCTTCTCGGAGGCAGCGTCAGATCCGGCCACCGGACGTACTACGTCAGTGGGAGTGACCGAGTTGGGCGAGGGCGTGGTCCAGCATGTCGACGAAGAAGTCCACCGCGCTGGCGTCGATGCACAACGGCGGCTTGATCTTCAGGATGTTGAGGTGGTCACCGGTGGGCTGGACGATTACGCCGAGGTCGAGCATGCGGTCGCAGAGTTCGGCGGTCTCTTCCGTGGCGGGTTCCAAGGTGACGCGGTCCCGGACGAGTTCGAGGCCGAGGTAGAGGCCCGAGCCGTGGACAGCGCCGATGATGCCGTAGCGGTCGGCCAGTGCCTCAAGCCGGCTCTTCAGACGGCCACCGACGCGCACCGCATTGCCCTGGAGATCCTCATCGCGCAGGGTGTCCAGGACGGTGAGGCCGACGACGCTGGAGACCGGGCTGCCACCGGTGGAGGAGAAGAAGTAACCCTGGTCGCGGTACCGGTCCGCAACCGACTTGGACGTGATGACGGCGCCGAGGGGGTGCCCGTTGCCCATGGCCTTGGCGACACAGACGACGTCAGGGACGACCTGCTGCTGCTCGAAGCCCCAGAACCAGTGTCCCAGGCGGCCGTAGCCGACCTGGACCTCATCGGCGACGGCCAGACCGCCGTGGCGGCGGACCGCCGCGTACACCTCGGCGAGGTAGCCGTCGGGCAGGGCCACTCCACCGGCGTTGCCGTAGAAGGTCTCGCTGAGGAAGGCTCCTGCCGGGCGACCGGAAGCGGCCAGCTCGTCGATCACCGCGGCGGCTTCGGGCCCGTAGCTCACCGCATCCGCCCCGCGGTGCAGGCCGCGATAGGAATTGGGCGAGTCCACGGTGTGGACCCAACTCGGCCGGGTTGCCAGGGCGTTCGGGTTGTCCTGGAGTGAGGTGGAGATTGCGTCGGAGGCGTAGGTCCAGCCGTGGTATGCCTCTCGCAGTGCGACGACGTCGTGCTGTCCGGAGGCACCGATGGCCAGCCGCAGGCCCAGATCCACCGCCTCGGAACCGGAGTTGACCAGGAACACCGTGTCCAGGGGCTCGGGCAGCAGGGCGGCGAGGCGTTCGGTGAACTCCACCACCGAGGCGTAGTGGAATCGCGAGTTGGTGTTGAGCCGTCGCAACTGCCGGGAGACCGCCTGCTCGACGCGGGGGTGCGCATGGCCCAGCGGGGTGACGTTGTTGACGATGTCGAGGTAGGAGCGGCCGTCGGTGGAGACCAGATGGTGGCGCCAGCCACGCTCGATGCGGGGAGGTTCGGCGTAGTAGTGCTCCTGCACGGTCGCGAACACGGCGTCACGTCGGTCGAGCAGGTCCCTGTCCTGCGCACGGCCGGCGGCCCGGAGACCCATGAGCGGGGCGGGGTCTGCGGTGAGCGCGAGCCAGCCGACGGCGTATTCGGGGCGCACCGACGGAGGGACGGAAGGGCTGTCGGCGTTGCGCAGCGCAAGGTGGAGCGAGGTTCCGGTGGGGAGATGGGCGAGGTCCTCGCCCGCCTGGACCGTCGAGCCGGTGGAAACCACTGGGCGAACCGTGCGGGGGAAGGACAACGTCAGCGCCTGCGGGCCGTAGGCGATCTCCACACGGCCCGGTGCCGTGGCGAGGACCTTCCCCGCGGCTGGGGCCTGCGCCACGACCGGCCGGCCGAGCCACAGGTCGATGCCGGTGGGCACCGTGGGAGCGGAAACGGCTGACAATGCCGGAGCCTGAGTGAGCCGTGGATGCGCGTACCGGGTGGCCACCGCGGCTGCTCCGTCCGCGAGCGCGGCGGCCGAGAGCCTGTCCTCGGCGCCGGCGTCGAGCCAGGCTCCGTCGTCCATGGAGTCGGCGCCGGTGGACAGGTCGAGGAGGGTGATGTCGTCGGCGGCGAGGCCGCGCAGCAGGAAGTGCGCCGGTGCATCGGAGTGGGCAGGCACGTCGGCCAGGCCGATCGCGTCCTTGATGAGGTGGACCATCACTGGAATGGGCAGGCCGGTGGCCTGCTCGAATATGTGCCACTCGCGGTCGAGCGCGGCCTTGGCGTAGGCGTTGTCCTCGTCGACGGCGGCCTGGTGCCGCCCGCTGGCGACCAGGCCGGCCGCGCGCAGGACCACGAGCGGCCACAACGCCTCCGCCTCCTCCGGGGAGAGCGGCCGGACGGCGTGGAAGGCCCGGACGGCGGGCAGCACGTGATGGGGCTCGACCCCGTCGTGGTGGAGCATCGAGGAGAGCGATACGGCGAGTTCGCCCACCGCCCAGCTCGTGGTCACGTCACCGAAGTCGATGACTCCGTCGGGCATGGGCAGGCGGCTGTCGGGGGAGCAGATCAGATTGTCGTCGGTGAGGTCCAGGTGCACCGCCTGCGACGGCAGCACGGCGGCAAGCTTCTGGACCCGCGCCCAGGCGTCGGCGGTCGCGGCCTGAACGGCGGCGCGCCGCTCGGGCTCGTCGATGTGCTCTGCGAGCTTGGCGACGACGCGGTCGGCGTGCCGCAGGTCCCACTGGAGAACGCGCTTGAGGCCCGGGTGGTGGAAGTCGCGCAGGGCGGTGCTGACCTTTCCGGCGATCGTGCCCATGGCCGCCACCGTGCTCGGGGACAGGTGCCGTGGTCCCGAGAGTGGACCGCCGGGCAGGTATCGCATCAGCCGCGCGATGGCCGGCCCGCTCTCGGTGTCCACCGTCGTGCACTGCGGTGAGCCGTCGGGGCGGCGCAGGACGGTGGCGATGCGCAGTTCTGGGTGAGCCGCAGCGATCAGGTCGGCGGCGGTGTCCTGGGCTTCGATCTCCGTGGGGCCGAAGGCAGGGTTGGCGATCTTCAGAATGGCCAAGGCCGTGCCATCGTCGCCGTGCAGCAGGAAGTTGGCGTCCTGCTGGCTTCCCAGCGCCTGCGCACGCACGTCGATGCCAAGGTGTCGGGTGCCGATGTGCTCCGCCTGAGCCAGTGTCACCTGGGGTGCGGGGAGAGCGCCTTGGGCGAAGAAGTCGATGGTGCGGTACTCGTCGTGCGGCATGCGGGATTCCTCGGCTGGTGGGTGGAGCGTGGTGTGGGCAGGCCCGGCGCGGATGCTCGGATGCCTCTAGTCGACTTCCCACAAGAAGCGGTGGGTGTGAATCGCGAAGTAGGGGAAGGCCTCCACCGATGTGACGCCCTCGATGGCCCGTACGACGTCGTTGATGAAGTCCAGAAGATCACTAGGGCGACCGCGTACGACCTCGGCGAACAGGTCATAGCGGCCAGAGGTCAGGACCGTGTACACGACTTCGTCATGCCGGGACAGTTCATCGGCCACCGCGCGGGAATCGCTTTCGACGCGCAGGCCGAGGAGCGCCACCGTCTGCTGGCCCATGGTCATCGGGTCGGTCACCCCGACGATCTGGACCGTCTTGGTGTCGATCAATCGCTGCAGCCGGTGCCTTGCGGCCGAGGGCGACAGTCCCACCTTCGGCCCCAGCTCGGCGTAGGGGATGCGACCGTCGACCTGCAGCTCCCGCAGGATGGCGCGGTCGATGTCGTTCATGAAGGACCCCCCACCTCAGGTGCATGAACGGCAAGTCATGTAGTCGTTTCAAGCACGATGACGGATTATCTCGCTCGAATCAAGTGTTCTGACGACAGAATCGAGCGAATCCTGGCTCGCAGGCTCTTGTGGCGCGTCGAAGCCTGTCAGGTTCCCGGCCCTGCCGACTGACCAAGCCGACGCCGGCGGGCGCCCGGAATGCCGAGCGCATGGACGCCCATGCGGCCGGCGAGCAGCAGCCGGTCGCGGTCGTCGAGTTCGGTGATCACCGTGTCGGGGGTGACGTCATAGCGCCGGCGTCCGACTCCAGCGCTGAAGTCCGCCGCATCACAACCCCACCGGATCGAGGGGGAAGAGCGGGGACTCACGGTGAAAGCCGCCCCGCCCGGCAAGGCCGCCGTGTCGCTGTTCGCTCAGGTCGGCGCCCGAACCTGCCACGAAGGATCGCAGCTTTCCAAGCTGAGAGCACGCGTTCGATTCTCGTCACCGGCTACAGAGAGAAATCCCAGGTCAGTGGTCTGAGATTCGTCTTGCGCCAGTAGGAGAAGCCTGAGCGGGCGACGCCGTCATCGGCCTGGCCGCTCGCATCGGCGTTGTGGAAGCGGGACATGAGACGGGTGTGGGCACACGGCGAAGGAAGTCAGGACGAACCGGGGCGGCGTGGCTGGTGTCCGTTTTGCCGCTCGGCGAGCCGCAACACCCGGTAAACAGGATGCACCCGAGCCGCATCCCTGTCAGCCGCGTCACCGACCCGTTCGAACAGCACACCTAGCTAGGCGCATGCCTGCCCACCGCCGCACTCATCTGTATCTCGCTCTGACGAGATGGGCGCTGAGGTGAGGCGCTCGGCTGCTCTCGCGGCGGCTTCACCACCAAGCTTCACGTGACCCTTCCCGGGGTGGCGGCTCCCTGGATTGAGGCTTCGCGGTCCCCTGTGGCACTTGTTGATTGATCACGGTGGTCGGCTCCGTCCGCCGTTCTCCTCCCCGTCGCCCTGGGCGCCGGGAAGCGCTGGCGGGCCGCCAGTGTCTGGCGCAGTTTTCGCTACCATCTCGGCAAGCCTCTTGCAGGCCTGTTCGATCTTTGCCTGGGTCTGGTTTCGCTCGGTGATGGCCGCGGCGAGCAGCAGCGCGGTCAGCGCGGCGGCGCCGTTGAAGGCCTGCAGTGAAATCATGTTGGTGATCAGCGTGTGACTGGCGAACGGGCCTGTCCTGCGGGTGACGGCGAGGATGGCGAAGGTGGATACGGCCAGCGCGCAGGGCGTGGCTCCGGCGCGCTGGAAGCGGAAGGCTGCCCAGGTCAGCAGCGGGAAGCCAAGGAAGAGCAGCGGCGCGCGGGAGGTTTGGAGGAGGCCGACGCCGATGGTGGCCGCGACGAGCAGCGATACCTCCGCCCATCTGGATGGTGGTGTGTCCTTCGGCCAGCGGGCCGGGCGGAGGACGAGCAGCAGCGGCGCTACCAGCAGGACGCCCATGGCGTCGCCGGTCCACCAGACCCACCAGGTGAGCCAGAAGCCGCCGGGGGGCAGCGCGTGAGCGTGGTGCAGGGTGCTGCTGCCCACGGTCGCGCTGATGAGCATGCCGGCGAAGGCGCCGAGGAAGACCAGTGCGAGCGCGTCCTGGAGGCGGTTCATCTGGGTGCGGAACCCGGTGCGGCGAAGGAGTGTGTAGGAGATGAGGGGTGCGAGGGTGTTGCCTGTCGTGATGGCGAGCACGGCGGGGGTTGACGGTCCCAGTGGGATGTTGATCAGGAGGGCGCCGAGCGCGATCCCGGGCCAGACCCGGATTCCGATCAGGAGCAGGCCGGCCAGGGCGATGCCGGTCGGAGGCCACAGCGGCGTGACCTGGCCACGCACGAGCTGTTGGAGGAGTCCCAGCCTGCCGGAGGCGTAGTACAGCGCGGCAACGGCGACGATCTGCAGGGCCCGCAGGCCACCGCGCCGGAGCCTGTCGCGGCTCGCAACAGTCATCGGGACGTCTTCCCCTCGGCCTTGCTCCGTTGTCCATCGTCCGCTGACCCTGCCGGATCCACCACACCGCCGCCCATCTGTGTGACATTTCGCAATGTGTGCTGCCGGGACGGGTGACCGCTCTGGGGGCGATTTCGCGACCCGTCGGTTTCCGCCTCAACCGCATTGCTGTGAGTCTGTGCGGCTTCAGCGCGGGGTGGGCAAGGCAAGGATGGCCATGTCGTCGTGCGCGCGCGACGAGGGCTGCTGGAGGGAAACCGCACGGCCGCGCCACCGCCGGGATGAGGAACGGTGCGCACCTCCGTCTACGGCGCCGTCCACAGCTCACACCCCCTGTTACCTGAGCACACGGCCGTCATAGGCGAGCCGCCAGGCCTCGTGTGCATCCTTCGGGGAGCGACCTGGCCGCCATCGTCGGCAGGTCGCGTTGCTGGTGGCGTCACGCTTCGTGTGGATCTGCGGGGGGATCGGAAGCCACCCCTGCCATGCTCGGGCTCACCACCGGACCGCGCACCGCACGCCGGCGGCGGCAAGAGGTCGACGAAGCCATGAGCGAGCCCGGCCCGTAGGCCGGTCTGATCGCAGCGGTCTCCGGTCGGGGGAGCGGAAGGGGATGGAAGCCCGTGGGGCACCGGTCAGGTTCGTGCCGCACGGGGGTCAGCGGGAACGCTCCCCGGGTGCGGTGATGCGGGTGATCGCTTCGAGCGTCAGGGCCTGGTCGTGCGGCTGGCGCGAGAGCGCTCGGTGCAGAGTCAGCCCTTCGATGAGCGCGTCGAGCTGGCGGGCGGTGTCCGCGTCGAAGTGCTTCTCCAGATGGACGCGGCTGCGGCGCATCCACTCATGCGTGAGTTCCCGATAGGCGGGCTGGCGAGCGGCGAGCGTGTACAGCTCCTGCGTGAGTACCAGGTCGCGCCCGTCGCCTTCGGACAGCGAGTGGACGAGGTCGGCCACCGCCTGCCGGGCCTGGCCGGGGTCGGCCGGAACGCAGAGGTGGTCGTCGAACACGGCGACGATATGGTCGGTGAACCGGCCGAAAGCTTCACGCAGCACCTCGTCCATGCCGCTGAAGTGGTAGGTCATGGATCCCAGGGGGACGCCGGCGCGCGCGGCGACCTTGCGGTGGGAGACGCGGGCGATGCCTTCCTCGGCGATGAGGTCGAGGGTGGCGTCGAGGATGCGTGCGCGGCGCTGGGGGTCGGTGTATCCGGTGGCCATGGCGGCAGGCTCACAGGCTCCGTACCACGCGGGCGGGGTTACCGACGGCAACAACGTTCGCGGGCACGTCCTTGGTGACGACGGCGCCGGCGCCGATGACGGAGTTGTCACCGATGGTGACTCCGGGCAGGACGATGGCGCCGCCGCCGATCCACACGTTGTCGCCGATGGTGATCGGACGGGCGGCTTCGAGCTTGTCGCGCCGCGGCTGCGGCTCCAACGGATGGGTCGGGGTCAGCAACTGGACGCCGGGGCCGATCTGGCAGTCCTCGCCGATCGTGATGGCCGCGACGTCCAGCGCCGTGAGGTTGTAGTTGACGAAGGTGCGCGCTCCGACGGTGATGTTGCTGCCGTAGTCGACGTGCAGCGGCGGACGCAGATGGGCCCGCTCACCCAGGAAACCGAGCAGTTCGCGCAGCAGCGGCTGTGCGGCGTCGGAGTCCTCGGTGTAGGCGGCCTGGTAGCGGGCGGCCAGGCGGACGGCCCGCTGCTGGCGGCGGGTGATCTCGGGATCGTCGGTGATGTAGAGATCGCCCGCCTGCATGCGCTCCAGGTTCGTGCGCGGATCCTGCGCGGAGTGGTCCATCTGCATGCGCGTCACCTACGTCTACGAGTGTACGAACGTACACTCCCGCGGTCCGGTCAGGCAGGTCAGGCGACTTGCTCGGTGCGCAGACGCGCTCCGACCGCCCGGAGGAGGTCCTGCTCACGCGGGGGTATGACGCCGTCCGCCCGGGGGCCCACGTTGAGCAGCAGATTGCTGCCGGCAGCCCAGGCCCGTCGTACGGTCGACTCCAGCTCATCCACCTTCTTGTACGCGTCGTCGTCGGGTACGTAGCCCCAGGTCCTATTCATGGTCAGGCACGTTTCCTTGGGCCCGTCGAGCACGGTTGCGGTGTTGAACCCAGCGGTGTTCTCGCCAGGCAGGTCGTTCTCGAATCCTTGGACATCCTCCCCAGGCGGCAGTGGGACAGACTTGCGGTTGTTGAGGACCACGGCATCGGGCTGGAGCCGGTGGACCATGTCATACAGTTCGGGATAGCCGTACTGGCCCCCGGGAGCAAACCAGTCTCGGTGGTCCGTGTGCCAAGACGATCCGGGCCAGTCACCGTCGAACCAGACCTGGGCGAGTTCGCCGTACTGAGTGCACACCTCCTCGACCTGGCCGTGGAGGAACACCAGATAGTCCTCCCACGCCATCCTCGACTCAGTGCGGAAGCGGAACGCTGGATGGTGCCAGTCGATCAGTGACACGTAGGCGCCCAGCTTCAGTCCTCGTTGTGCACAGGCCTGGGCCAGTTCGGCCAGCGCATCACGGCCGAACGGTGTCCTGGTGATCTTGTAGTCGGACAGTGCCGTGTCGTAGAGGGAGAAGCCGTCATGGTGCCGCGTCGTGACCGTGATGTAGCGCTGCCCCGCCTCCTCGGCCAGGTTCACCCAGGCCTTTGCATCGAAGCCTGGTGCTGTGAAGTCATCAGCGAGGCGGGAGTACTCCTCCCGGGATGTGCGGGCCTCGAACATGTTCCACTCGCCCAGTCCGTGCAGTGCGTAGAGTCCCCAGTGGACGAACATGCCGAACCGTGCTTCGCGGTACCACTTGAGGCCACCTGCAGAGGCCTGGAGTGCTGCCATGTGATCCTCCTCAGTCCTGGGCCCAATTCCGTTGGTGATCTGCCCGTAGTCCGCGCTGTTGACCCGTCGGGCTGTTGGCCGTGACAGCGAGCCGCTTCCAACTTGGCTGAGAGCTGTCCAGTTGGCACGGGGGCGGTGTCCAGGAAGAGAAGAAGCTCCTGGTAGATGGGGTTTGTCGACCAAAATCAACCTGCTCGCCCGGAGCTTCACGTGCTCGTCTGCCCATCGGGGGATCGGTCTGTCCAGCTCGGTTCAGCGCCGAAATGGCCGTCAACGGAGAGGGGTCTTCGGTGCGTGATTGTGCGCGGATAGCGCGACTTTACGTCATCTTCACGCAGCTGCCCTCTTGTAGGCGCCACACCCCACGACTACCTTCGTCCAATCAAACTGCCCCAGGAGGCGGCTGTGCGCCGAATATCGGTCATTCTTGCGCTGTTCCTCGCGGTAGTCATCGGATCTCTGGGCGGGCAACCCGCGCTGGCAGACGGGTCGGCAGCCGATCCGCCGCCTGTCGTCCCGAGACCGACGGCCTGGAGCAGTCTGGGCGGCTCCGTCTCCCTCACCGCCGACTCGCGGATCGTCGTGGACCCGCGGGCGCGCTCGCGCACGCGGACCCAGGCGGGCAGCGCGGAGCTGCCGGGACCGGCCCGGCAGACGGTGCAGGAACTCGCCATGACGCTGCGTGCCGAGATCCAGCAGGTCACAGGGCTGCGGCTACGCGTCACGAGCGATGAGCGCGATCCGGCCGACGGCGACATCCTGCTCGGGCTGGCCGACGACACCGCGCTCGGCGCCGAGGGCTATCGGTTCGCCAGCTCCGGCGCGATCCGTGTCGAAGCAGCTTCCACTCACGGACTGTTCTACGCAACGAGGACGCTGCTCCAGATGCTGCGGGCCGACCCGCGGCACCGGGCCGTACCGCGCGGCCGCGGCCTCGACCGGCCCGCCCAGCAGGTGCGCATGGTCATGCTCGACGCCGGTCGCAAGTACTGGCAGCCGGACTACCTCGAGAATCTCATCCGCAGGATGGGCTATCTCAAGCTGAACACCCTGTTCCTGCAGTTCTCGGACGCGGAGGGCTTCCGGCTGTTCAGCCGCAAGTTCCCCGGGCTCGCCGACCCCGCGCACAGCTACGACCGCGCCGACATCGAGCGGCTGAAGGCGGTGGCCGCCCAGCAGCACGTGCAGTTGATGCCCGGCATCGACGTCCCGGGACACGCGACGGTGATCAGCAACGCGTTCGGGATCGGCTTCGGCGACGGGCCCGACCCGTGCACCGGGGCGCACACGCACTCCCACCTCACGCCGGACTGGATCCTCGACCTCACCAACCCGCGCACGCTCCAGGTGACCCGGAGCATCGTGGACGAGTTCGCGGGCTGGTTCGACGCGCCGCTGTTCAGCATCGGCGCGGACGAGCTGCCCGGCCAACTCGCCAACTGCCCCCGGCTGAAGCGGTACCTGGACGCCGATCCGACGGTCACCACGATGGGCGACGCGCTGAACGCGTACATCAACGCCCTCGACGACGTCGTGATCCGCCACGGCAAACGCACCGCGGTCTACAACGGCTCGGAGCACCTCGCCGCACCGCAGCAGTCGGTGCACTCCTCGGTGGTCTTCCTCACCTGGGAGGGGACGGGGACCGCACCCGTGATCCCGAACCACGACGAGATCGCCATCGGGCCCTTCTACGTGACGCCGAACAACTACCACAACCTCTATCCGAACGAGTCCTGGATGTACGGTGGTTGGACGCCGAGCACCGCCTCGGACATGCTCGGCTCCGGGCTGATGAACTGGGCCGACTACAACTTCTGGGCCGCCGACGGCTACTTCGAGCAGAACATGGCCGCGGGCCGCGCCATCCTGGCCGACCGGGCCTGGAACGCCTCGGTCCCCACCGACACTCTGAGCGACTTCCGTGCCCGCGTGGCCGTGCTCGGCGACCCGCCCGGCGTGACGACCGCGTCCGAGCCGCCCAGGACCGGCGACGGCCGCCCCAGCCACCACTGGTCCTTCGACTCCGCGCCCTACCCGAGTGGCTGGACCTACGCCAGCCGTTCGCCGAACACGATCACGGCCGAGGACCTCGCCGGCGACCTGCCCGGTACCTCGTACATCATCAACAATCCGACGCTGATCAACGACGGAGTACGCGGCCAGGCCTTCCGGTTCGACAGCGACCGCGACGGCGTGGGATTCGGCGGTCTGGACGTGGCCGAGCCGTGGACCGTGTCGACCTGGGTCCGGCTCTCCGGACGCACCAGCGACCAGGTGCTGCTCAGCTCGCGCACCGGCGCGCTCAAGCTCCAGCAGTACGGCACCGGCAAGGTCGGATTCACCCGCTACGGAGCAGCCGACTACAGCTTCGACTACACCCTGCCCCTCGGGAAGTGGGTCCAGCTGACCTGGGTGACCGAACCCGGGCACACCACGCTGTACGCGGATGGCACGCGCGTGGGCACAGTCGACGCCTCCGTGCCGCTGCCGCTGCGCTCGATCGGCACCCCGCAGGCAAGCCTGCGCGGAGACCTCGACGAGCTCTTCACCTGGGACGAAGCACTCGATCCCGGGCAGGTCCAGGCCCATTACGCCGACTACCGCCCTTGACCGCGAACGTTGACGAACGTTGACGAACAGGGAGGAACCACAGTGATCCGGCAACGTGACAGACGCCGTGGACGCCGCACAAGACGCACCGCCGCCAGTTGCGCGGCCGCGCTGGCTGCCATCGCCGCCACCATCGGGGCCTCGCCCACGGCGAGCGGGCCCGGACAGCAGGCGGTGACGCAGGCGCAGCCCGACTACGAGCCCACGGTCGCCTCGCTCAACAGCCACCCCACGCCCCGGTGGTTCAACGACGACAAGTTCGGCATCTTCATCCACTGGGGCGCCTACTCGGTGCCCGCCTGGGGCCCACGCGGCAGCTACGCCGAGTGGTACTGGAACTACATGAACTCTCAGGGTAGCCCCACGAACGCCCACCACCGCGACACCTATGGGGCCGACACCCCCTATGACAGCTTCATCAACCAGTGGAAGGCCGAGAAGTTCGACCCGGACTCCTGGGTCAAGCTGTTCGACGATGCGGGCGCCAAGTACTTCGTGCTGACCTCCAAGCACCACGAGGGTGTCGCCCTCTTCGACAGCAAGGTCAGCGGCCGCGACACCGTGGACCTGGGACCCGGGCGCGACCTGGCCGGCGATCTGTTCAAGGCCGCGCGCAAGGACGGCAAGCTCAAGACGGGCTTCTACTACTCGTTGTACGAGTGGTACAACCCCTCGTACACGGGCAAGCCGGTACGCAATCCCTACACCGGGGCCACCGTGCCCTACACCGGAGCGCCGCAGGTCGCCGACTACGTCGACGACTACATGGCGCCGCAGATGCGCGAGCTCATCGACAACTACGACCCCGACATCCTCTGGTGCGACGGACAGTGGGAGAAGCCCGCCTCGTACTGGAAGACGGCGCCCGTCATCGCCCACTTCTACAACCAGGCGAAGGACCGCGCGCAGCCAAAGGACGTCGCCGTGGCCAACCGCTGCAAGATCCAGACCGGTGAGCTGGACAGCACGGAACTGGACTTCCAGACGCCCGAGTACACGGTCAAGCCCGACATCGACCCGGTCAAGTGGGAAGCCAGCCGTGGCATCGCGCACTCCTACGGCTACAACCAGAACGAGACCGAGGCCGACTACTTGACCTCTGATCAGCTGGTGGACTCGCTGGTCGACATCGTCAGCAAGAACGGCAACCTGCTGCTCGACATCGGACCGCGCGCCGACGGCACCATCCC
Organism: Streptomyces sp. NPDC004721; assembly: GCF_053601495.1. Classification (NCBI taxonomy): domain Bacteria; kingdom Bacillati; phylum Actinomycetota; class Actinomycetes; order Kitasatosporales; family Streptomycetaceae; genus Streptomyces; species Streptomyces sp. NPDC004721. Next base: position 9,208 of record NZ_JBSGBZ010000076.1, on the reverse strand, counting down.
CGAACTCCAGCAGCAGCGGCTCCGGGACATCGGCGCCTGGCTGAAGACCAACGGCGAGGCCATCTACGGCACGACGTACTGGAACCACGCCGAGGAACCCGCCGGCGGTGACAACGTCCGCTACACGGTCAAGGACGGCGCCCTCTACGCGACCGCGCTCAGCTGGCCGGGCGACCACCTCACCCTCGGTCCGGACGTCCCGGCCGACCACAGCACCCGCATCACGCTGCTCGGCTCGGACGGAGCGGAACTCCCCTGGCACCGGGACTCCGCCGGACGCGTCGTCGTCGACACCCCGGCCGCCGGTCCCGCGGCCACCAGCAGCAAGTACGCCTACGTCTTCAAGATCAGCACGCCGGGCGTCCAGACCCTGCTGCGTACGCGCGCCGATCTGCCGAAGGAGGTCCATCCGGGCCAGACCGTCCAGGGGACGCTCGATGTGACCAACACCTCCCGCAGCCAGGCACCGCAGACGGACATCACCCTCGACGCACCAGCAGGCTGGGCCGTCACCCCCGGCACGACCCGCGTCGCCCCGCTTCAGGGGGCGGGCGAGAGCCGGATCCCGCTCACGGTGACGGCACCCTCCGACAGCGCACCAGGGACGTACCCGATCAAGGTCACGCTGCGCAACGGGCGCCTGACGACGACCGCAACCCTCCAGGTGACGGTGGCGCTGGAGAACCTCGCCCTGGGCCGGCCCGCGACGCAGAAGGCGACGGCCTGGGACGCACCCGCCTCACGGGCCGTCGACGGCAACACCGACGGCAACTTCTCCGCCGGGTCCGTGACGCACACGGCGGAACCTTCCGACCAGGCCTGGTGGCAGGTGGACCTCGGCACCGCATCCCGCCTGTCCACGGTCGACATCTGGAACCGCACCGACTGCTGCGCCAACCGGCTCCGGGACTTCTGGGTCATGACATCGGACCAGCCCATTACGGCGGACCGCCTGGACGCGGCCCGGACCACGCCCGGCGTGACGGCGGTCCACGTCACCGGGCAGGCCGGACGCCCCACGTCCGTGCAGCTCCCGGAGGACACCACTGGCAGGTACGTCCGCGTCCAACTCGCCTCCTCAACCGACCCGTTGTCGCTCGCCGAGGTCCAGGTGCGCGGACGGCCGGCAAGCTGACGAAGGAGGGATGACCCAGGCGCCGCGTCCTCATCGCTCGTCGGCGATGAGGACGCGGCGCGCGGTGACAGCGGCCGAACGGACCGAGGCCTCGCTCCCGCTGCCAGATGTTCGGCCGCGCAGGATTCGAACTTCTACGCAAACGAGTCCTGTTGGCGTGACGGAGCATCGCGGCCCCGTGTGAACGCCAATCCGCCCGCCTGTGTCTGCCGCCTCGCCCTGACCTGCACCTCGTCAAAGGGCACATGATGCATGTCGTCGTCGGCGTCGCAGCACCACAGTCCGGAGTGGCCGACTCCGAGCCGGGCCGCACGGGCGGCGGAAGAGACGGTCCGCTTGAACAACGAGGGCTTGAACACCCGCACGTCCGGCGGGAACACACGCGTGGTGGAGCAGATCTCCTGGGTGGGAGAGTTGCCGTCGAGCCGCCGCAGCCGCCTCCACATGGCACGGGACGACGAGCAGGGCGGTGGCGAGCGCGGTGGTGAACGCCTGCCCTGCCTGTTCCGGGGTGACCCTCGCCAGGGCGTCCAGCCGTGTCGGCGCGTCCTGATAGTCGAGCCCGAGCAGCAGACACGCGGCCGTTTCGCCGAGTTCGGAGGACGCCGACCGCGGGTCGAGCGAGACCTCGCGGAACCCGGCCAGCTCCTCTGCGAGTTCCTCCTCGGTGACTCCGGCCCTCGCCATCCGCAGGGCCTCCTGCCACAGCAGCTCGGCCACGCGCTGTTCCTGGCCCTCCCGGGCGTCCAGACACAGGGTGTACTCGCCCTGTCCCGCCGTGAGTACCGGCTGCGTCCTGCCGCGGTCAGGCCGTGGGCCGCGCGGCAGCGGAAGGCGCCGCCCTGCCGGCGGGGGACCCGTCAGCACCAGGTCGGCGTTGTCCGCCTGGAAGTAGCGGGCCGCGACATCGCGGACGGCGTCGGCGGGGACGCGGTCGGGCCCTGGCCCGTCCCAGGAAGCCAGTCCGGCGCCGACACCGCGATGTCCGACGTATCACACTGGCCGCCGGTCGACGTCCGTTCCGTCCGACCTGCCCTACCCGTCGTACTCCCAGCGCCGGCGGGTCGGTTGTCGCCGTTGCGACATGTCCCACCTGTGCCACAGGAATCTCGTTCCTGCCCGAATCGCTCGCGCTAGAACAGGTGGAACCCCCGAAGCGAATCGGAAGGTCTCACCTTGTCTCACATATCCCGTCGAAGACTGGCCGCGATCGCGGCCAGCGCGATCGTCCCAGCCGCGCTGGCGCTGCCACCTGGGGAAGCATCGGCGGCCCCCTCAGGTGACCAGGTCAAGGTGATTGTCGAGTTCGACGGCCCGACTGCCACAGGCGTCGTCGGCCCAGCCACGGTGGCGCGCTCACACGGCAACCTGACGCAGACGGCGAGGCGCAACTTCCACGCCGAGTACGCGGGCGCCAAGGCCACCGTCGAGCGTCAGCAGGACGCCGTCATCAGCCGGCTGAGCGCGGCCGGCGTCAAGCTCAACAGCCATCATCGCGTCACCGGAGTGCTCGACGCCGTCGTGGCCGAGGTCGACCCCGCAGCGCTGTCGAAGCTGCGAAGCACCCCCGGCATCTCAAGGGTCACCGTCGACGCCACCGCGCACATCCTCAACGAAGCGAACATCCCCGCGACCGGAGCGCCCCAGGTCTGGGAGAAGTCCGACGCCAAGGGCGCCCACATCAAGGGCGACGGCGTGACCGTGGCCGTGATCGACACCGGCATCGACTACAGCCTCCCCGACCTGGGTGGAGGCTTCGGACCCGGACACCGCGTCGTGGACGGCTACGACTTCGTCAACAACGACAACGACCCCATGGACGACAACCTCCACGGCACCCACGTGGCCGGTACCATCGGCGCGGGCGGCGCGAACCTCACCGGGATGGCGCCCGACGTGACCCTCACCGCATGGAAGGCGATGGACCGCGGCGGCAGCGGCACGATCGCCAACCTGCTGCTGGCCCTGGACGCCGCCACCGACCCGCTCAGCGCCCACCCGGCCGACGTGGTCAACATGAGCCTGGGTATGCCTGGCGACGGCGCGGACCCGGTCGGGCGCGCCGCGACCGCGGCCGTGCAGCAGGGCACCATCGTCGTCGCGGCCGCGGGCAACGCCGGCCCCAACAGCCAGACCATCAGTACGCCGGCCGCCGCGCCCGGCGTGATCGCGGTCGGTGCCGATATCACCGGCGTCAGCGACCCGACCCTCACCCTCGACGGTGACACCCCGCGCAAGCTCGACGTCACGCGATTCCCGCTCTCGGCGAACGCGCCATCAGGTGGAATCACCGCCAAGCTGGTTGACGTGGGCGACGGCTCCGAGGCGGGGTATGCCGCCGCGGGAGATGTCACCGGAGACATCGTCGTCATGCAGAGCCACCCGGTGACGTCTCTCGGCGATGTGCTCGGCTACCACCTCGCCCAAGCCACGATCGCCGAGCAGCACGGCGCCGCCGGAGTACTGCTGTACGGCGCGAGTCCGACCGACCCCGGCCAGGGCGGCGGAGGCGGCGGTGTCTTCGGGCAGACCCGCGTGCTCGACAACGGCGGATTCGACCTGCGGCGCAAGAGCCTGGTGATGATGAACATCTCCTCGGGGCTCTACCAGACGTTCAAGAAACAGGTGCTCGCCGGCATCGCCAAGGCCACCATCGGGTCGACCGACCAGACAGACAAGCTGGCGGGCTTCAGCTCACGAGGCCCCAGCGATGCGATGACGCTCAAGCCGGAGATCGTCGCCCCGGGCTTCGAGATCATGTCCGACATCCCGTCGTCGTTCGACGTCGACGGCAATCAGTACCGCAGCTCTGGCACCTCGATGGCCTCGCCACACGTCGCCGGCGCGGCGGCACTGATGGTCCAGGCGCATCCTGAGGAGACGGCCACACAGGTCCGCGCGGCGCTGATCGGCAGCGCCCAGCCCCTGGCGTCCAGCGACGCCAAGGCCTCGCCGTCCGCTCAGGGCGCAGGCAAGCTCGACGTCGCCGCAGCGGTCGACCAGCACGTCACCGCCGCCCCCGACGCCGTCTCGTTCGGTCTGGCCGACATGTCCGGCAGGGGCAACCCCACCGAGACAGTGGTCCTGCACAACAGCGCAGCCACCGCTGTCACCATCGACCTGGCCGTTCAGGCATCCGACGCCAGCACTGGGAAGGCAACCCTGTCGAAGTCCAAGGTGACCGTCGCTGCAGGCCGCGACACGTCGGTGGAGCTCACCATCAACCCCACCATCGACACCACCGACGGCGAGACCTCCGGCGTGCTGGTCGGCACCGTCTCGGACGGCACGACCGTCAGGGTGCCGTATGCCGCATACGTGCGTCGACTCCAGATCCAGGCGACTCCTTCGCCCGCGACCGGGCAGAGCCAGGTCTTCGTCTACTCCCCGATGGCGCCCGACGGCGCGATGACGCTCACCACAACCGCGCCGTCCGGCGCCGCGTCCACGACCTCGCTCACAGCCGTGGGTGACAACCCGGGCTGGTACCGCGGAACCGTGCCGCTCGGCGAGGTCGGCACCTACCGCCTGCACGCCAAGACGACCGTCGGCGGCCGCACGCTCACCGGCGACGCGGTCATCCAGTCCGAGCAGAAAGACCAGCCCGGCGACTGGGAGCAGGTCGGCCTGCTCGGCACCGGCGAGTCCGTCGCGATGTCGCCCGGCGCTCCGGGGACGGCGCTGGCGACGGCACCGACCGGGGTCAACCCCTTCCTGACCACCGACTACGGCAAGACCTGGACCCGCGTCCGGAGCATGCCGGTCGCCGACGGATGGGGGATCCCGGTCGCCGACACGTCGACGCCGGGCGGCTTCTTCGTGGCGCTCAACAGCGCCGCGGGAAGGTCGGTGTTGGATCCGAGCTACCACGGACGCATCGTGCACACGCCCGACGCCGGGAACACGTGGACCGTGCTGCCGTTCCCCGACGTCGCGATCAGTAAGCTGGTCGGCCACCGGTCGGCCCTCGCGGCGATCGTCGACGACGGGGCCTACCTGAGCACCGACGCCGGGCAGACATGGCGCCACATCCCCGCCAGCTGGGCCGGCAACGTCACCGGCGCCGCCTTCTCCGGCAGTGACCTGCTCGTGTCGACCTCCAACGGCATCTACCGCGTGGCGGACGCGGCGGGCGGCGGCACCGAGGTCGTCCGGACCTTCACACCGAACGGTTCCTCCCAGTTCGTCAGGACCATGGCTGCCGACGACAACGCAGCAGTCGGGGTCGGTTTCAATGGCAACGCGATCGTCTCGTCCGACCACGGGGCGACGTGGACCGACAAGGGCCCCAGCGGACAGGGCTACGTCACGTCCATGGCTGCCGTCGATGGCTCCATCTACCTCAACGGGCTGAGCTCGTTCAGCACGAGCACGGACGGTGGCGAAACCTGGACGTCGCACCCACTGCCGGTGCGTGGCCCGGTCGCCATGGACGTCGACCACTGGCCGGGCCGCCCCGCCAGCGACGTGCTGATGACGATGGAGGGCGCCGGGCTCTACCACACCCAGGACGGCACCAAGTGGACCAAGTCGGGCATTTCCGCAACCACCGTGACCGGTGTCTCGGTCGGCACCGCCAGTGACGGCACTCCGGTGCTGCGCGCGGTGGACGGCGAGGGCATGCACGTGCGGGCGCTGAGCGCCCTCTCCGCTGACGCCCAGGACTGGGGGTCCATCGGCCACGAGGGCATGATCGGCACGCAGCTGAGGCAGGTCACGCAGTCGCCCGTAGGTGACCGCAAGGTGTGGGCGATCGGCAACAACGCCACCGGTGGCGCCGTGATCAAGACCGGCGGACCCGACGCGACCGACGCCAACCTCACCAAGGTAGGACCGAAGGCCGAGTTCACTCCGTTTGCGCTCGCAGTGTCGCCCATCAAGCCGCAGACCATCGCGGTTTCCTACGGCACCATCAGCGACGCCGGGTTCATGGTCTCCCACGACGGCTTCGCCACCTGGCGCACCCACGCCGACGGGCGGCGGATCAACCAGATCCTGTTCGACCCCAGCAACGCCGACCGGATCTGGCTGGCAACCGATGACGGCCTCTACCGCACCGACGACGGCGGCGAAACCGAGAAGCAGCTCACCACCACGCCGGTCAAGTCGGTGTACGTCGACCCCGCTGACCCCAGCCACGTGGTCGTTGGCAAGCAACCAGGCGTCGCCGTCAGCTTCGACGGAGGGGCGACCTTCGCCGACGCCACGATTCCGGACTCGTACGCCAACATTGTCGCTCTCGTCGGCGTGACGGTACCGGACGGGCCGAAGGCCGGTGCCCCGCTGCTGGTCGCCGGCAGTGCGGCGTGGCGACCGCACGGACTCACGGCGAACGGGTCAGGAGCGTTCGTGAGCGCCGACGGAGGTCGGACCTGGACGCCGGCCGGCGCCGGTCTCAACGCCATGTCGATCCGCTCGCTCACGGTCAGCCCGGATGGGAAGGCCGTCTACGCCGGCACCGACACCGGTGGCGTCCACCGCACCAGCACCAGCGCGTTGGTGCCGCCGGATGTCGTCGTGACGCGCACCACCCTCACGACGCCAGCGCCCATCAAGGTGGGTGACAAGCCGAAGATCTCGGTCCAGGTCACCCCCGCCGGCCCCGGGCCGGTGACCGGCACCGTTGTCGTCCACATCGTCCGGCAAGGCGGCGGGGCCTCGTACTCCGGCATCGTCAAGCTCGGCGGCGGCAAGGCCGACTACCGTATGCCGGCCATCGCCACGGCGGGCACGTACGACGTCGTCGCGACCTACCAGCCGACCGGCTCCTACGCGACGTCGACCGGGACCACGACCTTCGTGGTCAGCTAGCGCGACACGCCCTCCCAGGCCAATCCGGTGCTGGGAGGGACGCGACCCGCGGCCCCCTGCCCGGACCCGGTCCGGGCAGGGGGCCACGGGCGCTTACGGGTCGGCAGGGATCCTGCCTTGCCGTTCTGGTGCCTACGTGATGCTCCGCGTCATCGCCGAGGACGGCTCGGGCAACAGCTTCCGGCAGACGGTCCGACAGGTTTGTCTGCAGGGGTCGTGACGTCGGAAAGTCCGGTGGGCGGGCGGGCCGCTGTACGGCCCGCCCGCCTCCCTGTGTAGTAACGTCTTCAACCGCCCAGGCCAGTGGCGAGCGGGGAGGACGGGCCGAGGTGCTCGAAGCAGCTGGGGTCTCACACGTGCAGGAGTCGGTGTACCGGCTCCTCGTGACGTCCGGCCGCGCGACGGTCGACGACATCGTCCAGCGCACGGCCCTGCCCCGAGACGAGACCGCACGGATCCTCGACACGCTCACCACCATGGGCCTGGCCAGCCACACCGACGGCGCACCGCGCGTTTTCCGTCCGGTCCCGCCCGACGTGGCCCTCCTGCCCCGCATCAAGAGCGGCACAGACGCGCTGGACCTCGCGCGTGTGGAGGCGGCCCGGCTCATCGAGACGTACCAGGACACGATGCGGCGGCACAACGCCGGGCAGCTCCTCGAGGTCATCACAGGTGCCGAGGCGCTGCGCCAGCACCTGCGGCAGATCCAGACGAACGCGCGAGAGGAGATGCTCTGGTTCTGCAGGGCGCAGTACGTCGCGATGCCGTCCGGCACCAACCGGGAGGAGTTCGAGGCCCTGGCCCGTGGCGTCACCTACCGCGTGCTGTACGAGAAAGCGTTCTTCGACGACGAGGGAACCGTTGACAACGTAGTCGCGGGCGTCCGCGCGGGCGAGGTCGCCCGCTCCGTCCCGCACCTCCCGCTCCGCCTGGCCGTCGCGGATCGCGCGGTCGCGATTTTCCCGCTGGTGCCCGGCGGCCCCAACGGTAGCCCCGACGAACCGACCACGGCACTGGTCCGTGACAGCAATCTGCTCAGCGCCCTGACCGCCCTCTTCGAGAGCTACTGGGACGACGCGGTCCCACTGCACGTCGACGACTCCGGCGCCCTGGAGCAGGTCGACACCGAGCCGTCGGCCCCCCTCTCCCCGACCGACCGCAAGTTGCTGTCCCTGCTGGTCGCCGGGGTCGCCGACAAGGCCATCGCCTCCCAGATGGGCCTGAGCCGCCGCACGGTCCAACGCCACATCCAGCGCATGATGGAGCACGCGGGAGCGGACACCCGCATGCAACTGGCCTGGCAGGCGGCGCGCCGCGGCTGGCTGTGAACGCGACCGGGAGAACACCCCCCCTCGGTGCCTTGCTCCTCGATCCCCAGGGCCTGGCCGAGACCGACACGCGGGAGGCTGATCCGAGGGGTCGATGTGCCATCGTCATCCCTCACTGCTTATCGGTGACGACCGGGCCCTACCCGAAACGATCGCCGTGCTTCTCGCGACAGGAGCCCGACCACGCGACCGAGCTACGTGACCCATCGCGTAGTGCCAGGTCTCGTGATCCACTTTCGGCAGCCGCTGATCGACAAAGCTCAGCAGGCGGCGGTCGGCTGAACCACCCCGTTGATCAGACGTACAGCCGATCCCTTGGGATCGATCAGTCGGCGACGACCGCCGTGTTCTGGCAGGCGGTCAGCAACCAGCGGCCGTCGTCCTGCTTGGACATCACGTACAGCGGGGCACCCTCGCTCGCGTCGCCCGGGGTCAGGTAGAGCTGACGGACCTTGACCGCCGCGACGTCGGGGCGAATGAAGAACACGTGGACCACCTCGTAGGTGACCTTGCCGTCCCAGTCGTCCGCGGGGAGGACCTTGCGGGTGAACTCGGAGATCGCGTCGAGGCCTATGAGGACCTTGCCGCCGCTCGTCGTCCAGATCGCGTCGGGGTGGAAGAGGGTGAGGAACTCGTCGGGGTCCTTGTGCTGTTGTGAGTGCTCGACGGTGGCTACGACCTGTTCGATGGCTTCGATGTCTGCGGCGTGCGCCGTGGATTCCGTGTTCATCGAGGTACCTCCGAGGAGACCCCTGCTTTCAGGCTGGGGAGGAATCGGACTCCTGCGGAGCAGGGCAGGGAGTGGCGAATCGCCGCTGGGCGATTCGTTGTCCACTGCCCGGATTCCAGCAGATCGTCACAGGCTGATTTGATAGTTTGTGAGGTATGACGGCCATTCAGGTGAAGCGGGCGTTCAAGTACCGTTTCTATCCGA
>NZ_JBSGBZ010000075.1:0-32006 GCF_053601495.1 Streptomyces sp. NPDC004721 | reverse complement strand
TCCTCCACGGGACACGGTCGGCGGCCGACGCGCCGACGGTCGGGAGGCGCCCGCGGTCCGCGAGCGGGCGGACACCCCGCGTGATACAGATCGAGCGACGGGAACTCACCCGCACCGGCAGCCTGCTCCACCTCAGCTACACGCCGGCCACCACGGCCGCGCCTCCGGTTGGTCGTCCGCCGGGACGACGGTCCCGCGCCGTCAGGACCTCCATCGCACATAGGACTTGAAGGCCCGGCCGGGCAGCCGGGCGGCGAGGCGGTCCTGGCTGTGGCGGGACAGGCCGGCGAAGGCGCAGCCGACCGCCGGGGCGGCGAGGAGCCCGATGAGGACGCCGACCAGTGCCGCGTCGAGCGCGCTCTCCCTCTGGTAGCCGCCGAGGATCAGGGCGCGGACCCGGATCCGTCCTCCCGCCTCGCCTTCCGCCCAGTGCAGGACCGCGGCCGTGTCGACGAGGCTTCCGTCCTCGGCGACGAACGACCCGGAGCAGGCCCTGCTCTTGCCTCCCCTGCCGCCCTCCTCCCGATGGCACTCGCGGGCCGTGAACATACCCGGGGTCCCCGCCCATCCCACCGCGGCGGCCGCCACCGTGCCCAGCAGCACGATGCCGGTCAGGAACACGACGGACCCGCACCACCACACGAGCCGCCGCAGCGGGGCGGCCGCGGACGCGTCCGCTCGATCGGCCAGTTTCCGCAGGGTCCGCTGCCGGTCCGCGCCGATGCCCCATCCGGCACCCCCCGGGGCGCCGGGCGCGCGGTAGCCGCTCGCTCCACCGGCCGCGGCCCTGCGGCGCCGCGCTCGCCGGCGCAGCGTCGCCCTGTTGCGTGACTTCGCCACACCTGCCTCCCGCCCGACCGCGGCGTCACCGCCGGCACGCCGGCTTCGTCGTCGACGTCGGCCCGGCATCGTCGCCCGTCTCAGAGGCGACTGTACTTCTCGATGTCCTCGCTGAACTCCTCGATCGCCTGCGCGGTGAGCGTGGGCCGGGTGTCGGCGATGGCGTCGAGGTAGTCCTCGGTGGTGGCCGGACGGCCCTGCCGATGCGTGACTTCGCGTTCGAACGCCGCCTGCGCGCCCTTGCGAGCGGCGAACTCGATGTCAGCCGGGGTGAACAGCTCGCTGGCGGTCACCAGTTGTGGCACGTCCACCGAGTCGGCGGCCCGGAGATAGCGGTCCCAGATTGCCGAGCGGGCCGTCGCGTCGGGGGGGCCGATCGGGATGACGTAGTCGAACCGGCCCGGCCGCAGGAACGCCGGATCGAGGGAACGCACCGAGTTCGTGGCGCAGGCCAGCAGCCGGGAGTCGTGCTCGCGGAAGCCGGGGATGAGCTTCAGCAGCTCGTTGGTCACCCCGTGCCCCGGGTCCACCGCCATGCCGGATCGCACGCCGGCGATCTCCTCGACCTCGTCGATGAAGAGCAGCACCGCGTCCAGTTCCGCCAGATCGGCGAACACCTCCCGCAGCGCCGCCGCCAGCCCCTCGCTCGTGTCGGCGGCGAGCCGGGACGGGAAGAGTTCCACGAACGGCCAGCCGAGCCGCGAGGCCACCGCCTTGGCGAAACTGGTCTTCCCGGTGCCGGGCGGGCCGAAGAGGATGACCCCTTTCGGCGGGACGACGCCGTAGCGGTCGGCGAGCGTCGGCTCCGCCAGGGGGAGCACGACACGCCGTTCGACGACCTGCTTCTCCCGTTCCATGCCGGCCATGGCGTCCCAGAGTCCCTCGGGGAGCATGCGACCGCCCAGCTCCATGAGGGCGCCGGCGTTGGAGGGTCCCTGCGGTTCGAGTTTCTCGTAGTAGACCAGGTCGTCCCGGAGCCGGTAGCCGCAGTGTTCCAGGGCCGTGGTTCCGGCGGCGCCGGGCGGCAGCAGGGCGCTGATGCGACGCACGCCCAGTGCCCTCAGGCGCCGTTCCAGTTCGATGAGGAGGGCGCTGCCGATGCCGCGCTGACGCCACCGGGCGGCGAGCGCCACCAGGAGGACCCATCCTCGCTGGCCGCTCGCTCGTGCCGCGGCCATGCCCACCAGTTCGTCGCCCACGACGGCGACCACGGCGTTCTGTCCGGCCCGGGCCTCGGCCATCACCTCCGAGACCGGGAAGACCGGATCCTCGCTTGCCTGCCGACTCTCCTCCCAGATCAGGATCGCCTGGTCAAGATCGTCGTCGCGATAGTCGCGCAGGTGCCATGCGGGCATCGCAACCACCTCACCGCTCCCGGCAGTCCATTGTCTCCACTGGTGCGCAGGGCGGCGAGCCATGCAGGCCGGGGTGGGTGCGACACGCACGGGTACGCACCCTTCCCGGTTCGTCAGCTTCGCGAGCTCGAGGCGAGGTGGGCGAACACGACCACGTTCTCCTGGTAGCCCCCCTTGGCGCGGTCGAACTTCCCGCCGCAGGTGATCAGCCGCAGCTGGGGAGTCCCGGTGTCCGCGTAGACCCTGTCGTCGGGGAAGTGCGCCTTGCTGAAGGCGTCGATGGAGTCGACCTTGAAGCGGGCGACGGTGCCGTCCGCGCGGGTGATGTTCACGACGGCTCCGGGTTCGAGCGAGTCCAGCTCGGCGAAGACCGCGGGACCGGTCTTGGTGTCCAGATGACCGACGACGACCGAGGCTCCGCGCTCGCCGGGCGACGGCCCGCCCTTGAACCATCCGACCAGGTTGGTGTTGTCGGCCGGCGGCGGGTTCAGTTGTCCCGAGGCGTTGACGGACAGTTTGGTGAACGGCGCGTCCACCCCGATGTCCGGGATCGAGATCCGCGTCGGTGTCGAGCGGGGCAGCGACTTGCCGGACTTGGTGCCGGACTTGGTGCCGGTCCTGGGGTGGGTTGTGGAGCCGGTCGTCGTGCCGGTCCTGGGATCGGTCGTCGTGCCAGTCCTGGGGTGGGTTGTGGAGTCGGTCGTCGTGCCGGTCCTGGGGTCGGCCTTCGGGCCGGTCCTGGGGTCGGTCGTCGCGCCGGTCCTGGTGTCGACGCTCGGCTCCGGCGACATGGGAGCCAGGGAGGTGACCGCCGCCGGACCGTTCGTGTGCGTGGGGTGCGCCACGGGCGCCGCGACCAGGGAGTTGTGAATGAGAGCGATGCCCAGCCCGACCGCTGCCGCGGGCCACAGCAGGCGGAGCCGGAAACGACGCTTGGCGGGCTTGATCCCGCGCTGCTCCGTCTGGGGCGGCTGCTGAGAAGCCATGGACGGTGCCTTTCGTCAAGAGGTGGTACTGGCCGCGGGCGACGGTTGGGGTCGGCCGCCGCTGCCGCGGCCCGCGCTGCCCTCCTGGGGAGGTGACGCGGACCGCGGCAGCCCAGCGACAAGCGAGAGCGGCCCGATCAGGCCGCGGAGGGGTCCGACGCCTGACGGCGGCGGAGCATGTACGCACCGGCGCCCAGGCCGCCGAGCAGCAGCGCGGCCCCCGCCCCGAGGCCCAGGGTGTTGGAGGACTGGGCCAGCCCGCCACCGCCGGCGTGCACGCCACCGCGCGGCTGGCCCTCATCGCGGCTCTCACCACGGCTCTCACCACGGTCCTCGCCACGGTCCTCGCCACCGTTGTCACGGCCCTCGCGACCCTCGTCGCCGTCACCGCGCTCGTCCTCGTCGCCGTCGGCCTTCAACAGGGCCAGGGCTCCGCCACCGGCGTGCACGCCACCTTGCGGCTTGCCCTTGTGGCCCTTGTGGCCCTTACCACAGTCGTCGTCGCAACCCTCGCCATGGCTCTTGCCGCCCTTTTCGCGGCCCTCGCGACCCTCGTCGCGGTCACCGCGCTCGTCCTCGTCACGACCACCACGGTCGCCGTCGGCCTTCAACAGGGCCAGGGCTCCGCCACCGGCGTGCACGCCACCGCGCGGCCGGTCCTTGCGACCCTCGCCACGGTCCTCGCCGCCGTTGTCACGGCCCTTGCCGCCCTTGCCGCCCTTGTCGCCGTAGTCGCGGCCCTGGTCGTCGTTGTCGCGGCCACCGCGGCCTTCGTCATCGCCGCGGTCCTCGCCCTTCTGGCCCTCGTCACTGTCGTTGTCGTCGGAATCCCCGCCGCGGGAGCTGTCGGCCTTGACGGCCTGCTGCTGCGAGGAGGGGAGCGCGGTCAGGGTCACCGCGCTCGCAGCAGGGGCGGAGAACGCCACAGCCGCGGCCAGGGCCGCGGAGGTGAACAGAGTACGGGTGATACGCATGGGTGTTCCTTCCGTCACGACTGCGAGAGCCGGCCCAACGCCCACTCAATCGGGAATCGCAACCGCGACGTGATCACCTTCAGCGGAATCCTGACGCCCCACCACCTGAGCGTCGCATTCGGACTACTGACACCCTCTCCGTACGTCCGAGCGAGGGAACGAGGGCGGCTTTGGCCGCGGTGCTCTCCCTTCCTCGGTCAGGAAGGGCCGATTCCCGTTGTCCGGGCCGGTCTCCCGCTCCCCGGAGTCATCCGCGGGACGCCCGCGGGCCGAACGAAGCCGTGCGGGGGTCAGCGGCCCATGCCGGCCATCCATATGGCCCACAGCCGATCGGTGACAGCCCGTTCTCAGCGTCGAACAGCCGTCCGTCTTTGGTAAACCCGCTCACTGAATACGCAAAGAAGGCATAAAGAATGATGAAACCATACAAAGACGCGACGAGTCGCGCACCACGGCACGCACGTCACGCATTCGGCACAACGGCGGGGACGGAACCGGCGCCCGGATGTCGTGCGGCGTGCGCCGAGGCATCCCCGAAGTCGTGAGCATGCCCGCACAGATGGGTCATCGGTGCGATCAACTCCCTTGATAAGCCGTATGAGTTGACATCACCGTCGAGCCCACGGTCGGTCTGCGACTCGGACCTGCTGGGCCAGGTCGCCGCCACCGGCGACCAGGCATCGGGACCGTGGGCCAGTGACGTCAGGCGAGCGTCAGCGTCTCCTTCTGACCAGCACACGACCGGCACTGATGAGCACCGACCAGCGCCCCGGCCGACGCCGGCCGACACTGATCGGCGCCGACCCACGCCGTGGACCGGCCTCCGGGCCGCTCAGGGGGGGTGTACCCACCCCTCGGGGGGGTATAATTTTCATCAGCCGATGAATTACTGCTCTCCTGAGAGGCGGGGCCGTGATGGAGCGGACAACGTGCTGTGTGGTGGGGGGCGGTCCCGCGGGCATGGTGTTCGCCCTGCTGCTGGCCCGGTCGGGTGTCCCCGTGACCGTGCTCGAACAGCACGGCGACTTCCTGCGGGACTTCCGCGGTGACACCGTGCACCCCTCGACCTTGGCGTTGCTGGACGACCTGGGTCTGGCCGAGCGCTTCGCGCGGCTGCCCCAGCGCCGGGTGCGCACCATCCAACTGCCCGCCGGGCCCGGCCGGTCGATGGTGACGGTCGCGGACCTCGCGGCGCTTCCCGGCCCGTACAACTACGTCGCGATGGTGCCCCAGTGGGACCTGCTCGACCTCCTCGTGGACGAGGCCCGGCGCGAGCCGTCCTTCGACGTGCGCATGAACACCGAGGCGACCTCCTTCCTGATCGAGGGCGGACGGGTCACCGGGGTGCGCTACCGCACCTCCGACGGCCGTACCGGTGAACTGCGCGCGGCTCTCACGGTCGCCTGCGACGGCCGCGGCTCCCTGGCCCGCTCGCGGCCGGAACTGGGGCTGCGCCGCTTCGACTGCCCGATGGACGCCTGGTGGTTCCGGCTGCCGCGGCACGAGGGCGACCCGAGCGGACTGGTCGGCGGCGCGGGCGACCGCTTCCTGACCGCGATGATCGACCGCGGGTCGTACTGGCAGTGCGCCGCGCTCATCCCCAAGGGCACCGACGCCGAGCGCCGCGCCGCCGGCCTCGACCGCTTCCTGGCCGACTTCGCCGCCGCCGTGCCCTGGGCCGCGGACCGCACGCACACCCTGCGCTCCTGGGACGAGGTCAAGCTCCTGGACGTGCGGCTGGACCGGCTGCGCCGCTGGCACCGCCCGGGGCTGCTGTGCATCGGCGACGCCGCGCACGCGATGTCCCCGGTCTTCGGCATCGGCATCAACCTCGCCGTGGAGGACGCCGTCGCCGCCGCCCGGCACCTGGTCGGGCCGCTGCGCCGAGGGACCGTGGGCCTGCGCGACGTACGCGCCGTACAGCGCCGCCGCCGCCCCACCACCGTCGTGACGCAGGCGCTGCAACGGGCGGCCCACGCCGGGTTCATCGCGCCCGTCCTGCGGGGGCGGCAACCCCTCGGCAGCGCCGACCGGGCCCGGCGCACCGCCGGCCTGCTCACCGGATCCCGGCTGGTCCAGCGGCTGCCCGCGTACTTCCTCGCCTACGGCGCGCTGCGCGAGCGCCCGCCGGAGAGCGCCGTCCGCCGGCTCCAGCGGCCGTAAGACCGAAGGCCCGAAGGTCCGAAGGCTCGAAGGCTCGGAGGCCGTAAGGTCCGACGGCGGCGCGGTAAGACCGACACCGATGGATTCGGGGCGGGGCCTCTCAGCCGGTGCCGTCGCGCAGGGCCTGGTGGATCTCCCGCAGCGAGCCAGTCAGCCGGGCGTAGTCGTCGCCTGGCACCGGTGTGACGAAGTAGCGCTCGACGACGTCCGCGTGCACGGCCGCGGCCCGGAGGAAGACGGCACGGCCCTGCTCCGTCGGCTCCACCAGGACGCTTCTGCGGTCTCCGGGGGACGGCACGCGCCGGACCAGGCCGGCCTCCTCCATGCGGTCCACCAGGCGGGTGATGCCGCTGCTGGTGAGGGTGAGGTCGGTGGCGAGCACACGCTGCGAGACCTCCTCGTCCGGCTGCCGGCAGAGCCGAATGAGGACCTCGAACATCGTGTGGCCTATCCCGCACTCATGGCGCAGAGCGGTGTCGATCCGCTGTTCCAGGCGGGTGGCGGCCTTGATCAGCAGCCCGAAGTCGTGCACGAGCGGACTGTTAGCGGCACGGGCGGCCTCGTCGTCCTGCCGGGTCATGTCCTCCACCTGCCTGACGCCCTCTCCCAAATCGGCCCCGCGCGGCCCTGTCCCGCCCAGTTTACTGCTGACTCACCTACCGACACCTCAATTACTGAGCAATCAATTGCTGAGCAGTCAACGAAGTTCTATGGTGACCGGGTCCGCACGAGAGCCGAAGAGAGGGAGAGCAGTGGACCTGCAGCACTGGCTCGGCCGAGCCACCCAGGCGATACAGGAGTGGGCCGACACCTACGCCCCCTACCAGCCGCACCCGTCGCTCCAGGTCGACGACGACCGGTTCGCCGCCGCCTTCGAGGAGTTCACCGGCCGGCTGAAGGACAACTACCCCTTCTTCCACCCGTCCTACGTGGGCCAGATGCTCAAGCCCCCGCACCCCGCGGCCGTGGCCGGCTACCTCACCGCCATGCTGATCAACCCCAACAACCACGCCCTGGACGGCGGTCCGGCCACCGCCCGCATGGAGCGGGAGGCCGTCGCGCAACTCGCCGCGATGTTCGGCTACGACACCCATCTCGGCCACCTCACCACCAGCGGCACGATCGCCAACCTCGAAGCCCTCTACGTCGCCCGGGAACTTCACCCCGGGCGGGGCGTAGCCTACAGCGAGGACGCCCACTACACCCACGGCCGCATGTGCCGCGTCCTGGGCATGGAGGGCTACGCCGTCCCCACCGACGACCGGGGCCGTATGGACCTCAGCGCGCTGGAGGACCTGCTGCGGACGGGCCGGGTGGGCACGGTGGTCGTCACGGCGGGCACCACCGGGCTCGGGGCCGTCGACCCGATCCACGACGCCGTACCCCTCGCGCGGCGCCACGGCGTCCGCGTCCACGTCGACGCCGCGTACGGCGGCTTCTTCACCCTGCTCGCAGGCGCCGGCGGTGACGCGGGGCTGCCGCCCGAGCCGTGGCTGGCGATCGCCGGGTGCGACTCGGTCGTCGTCGACCCGCACAAGCACGGACTCCAGCCCTACGGCTGCGGTGCCGTCCTCTTCCGCGACCCGGAGGTGGGACGCTTCTACCTGCACGACTCCCCGTACACCTACTTCACCTCCGCCGAACTGCACCTCGGCGAGATCAGCCTGGAGTGCTCGCGTGCCGGCGCCACGGCGGCCGCCCTGTGGCTCACGTTCCGGCTTCTCCCGCCCACGCCCGACGGTCTGGGCGGCGTCCTGGCGGCCGGCCGCCGGGCCGCGCTGAGGTGGGCGGACCTGATCGACGCGTCCGAGGTCCTGGAGCTGTACCAGCGACCCGAATTGGACATCGTCACCTACTTCCCGGCGGTGGAGCCGGCCACGCTGAGCGCCGTCGACACCGCCTCCGCGCGCATCCTCGACGACGGCATGACCGGCCCCGACCCGGTGTACCTGAGCACGCTGAGGGCCGGCCGTGAGGCGTTCACGGTCCGTCACCCGAAGGTCACGACGGACGCCGACGGCGCCCGCGTCCTGCGCAGCGTCCTGATGAAGCCGGAGGCCGATCACCACGTGGAACACGTCCACGCCCGGGTGGAGCGGCTCGCCCGGTCGCGGTGACCGCCCGGAGCGGCCGCAACGGGCCCGCGCCCCGTGCGGAGCGCGGGCCCTCCCGCCCTCGCCTGGTCAGGGTCGCCCGGTGGTGCGACGCTGGGGAGGTGAGGTGTCCGAGGAGGGGGTTCCGGGAGGGCCGATGGGACGTGACGTCCCGGCGCTGGTCTTCACCCGCGAGGACCGCCGCCGGTACCGGATCAAGATGCAGAAGTGCCTCGACGCGTTCGCGCAGATGCTGCGCGAGTCAAGGTTCGAGTCCGAGCGGCCCCAGGTGGGGCTGGAGATCGAGCTGAACCTGAGCGACGACGGGGCGGAGCCCGCGATGCGCAACAGCGACGTGCTGGAGGCGATCGCGGACCCCGCCTGGGCGACGGAGCTCGGCCGGTTCAACCTCGAGATCAACATCCCGCCCCGCCGGCTGACCGAGGGCGGCCCGGACGACTGGGAGTCCGAGATCCGCGCCGCGCTGAACCACGCGGAGGATCGTGCCAGTTCGGTCGGCGCGCATCTGATCATGATCGGCATCCTGCCCACGCTGCGACAGGAGGACGTCGGCGAGGCGGCGCTGTCGGAGAATCCGCGCTACCGGTTGCTCAACGACCAGGTCTTCGCGGCCCGGGGCGAGGACCTGCACATCGAGGTGGACGGCGTGGACCGGCTGCGGACCTACGCCGACACGATCACTCCCGAGGCCGCGTGCACCAGTACCCAGTTCCACCTACAGGTCTCCCCGGAGGAGTTCGCCGGCTACTGGAACGCGGCGCAGGCGATCGCCGGGGTCCAGGTCGCGCTGGCGGCCAATTCGCCGTTCCTGTTCGGCAAGGAACTGTGGCACGAGACCCGTATCCCGCTGTTCGAGCAGGCCACCGACACCCGCCCGGAGGAGATCAAGGTGCAGGGGGTACGGCCCCGGGTGTGGTTCGGCGAGCGGTGGATCAACAGCGTCTTCGACCTCTTCGAGGAGAACCTGCGCTACTTCCCTGCGCTGCTGCCGCTGTGCGACGAGCAGGACCCCGTGGAGACGCTGGACCGCGGCGACATCCCGGAGCTGGCCGAGCTCACCCTGCACAACGGCACCATCTACCGCTGGAACCGCCCCGTCTACGCCATCGACCACGACAAGCCGCACGTGCGGGTGGAGAACCGGGTGCTGCCCGCCGGCCCGACCGTCGCCGACACGCTCGCCAACGGCGCCTTCTACTACGGGCTCACCCGCGCCCTGGTGGAGGAGGACCGGCCGGTGTGGTCGCGGATGTCCTTCTCCGCCGCCGAGGAGAACCTGCACACGGCGGCGCGGCACGGCATGGAGGCACGGCTGTACTGGCCCGGGATGGGTGAGGTGCCGGTGCCCGAACTCGTGCTGCGGCGGTTGCTGCCGCTGGCCCACCGGGGGCTGGAGCAGTCCGGCATGGACGACGCCTGGCGCGAGCCGCTGCTCGGCATCATCGAGCAGCGGTGCGTCACCGGCCGCAACGGGGCGATCTGGCAGAAGGAGATGTTCCACCACATCGACGCCACCACCCACTGCGGCCGGCACGAGGCGCTGCGGCGCATGACGCAGCAGTACGTCGACTACATGCACCTCAACGCACCGGGCCATACGTGGCCGGTCGACTGACGGGGCCGGCCGGGTATGTAGTTGCGTTGCTGTGCAAATATGGTGGAGGTCAGCCGCCGGCATCGAGGAGGTGAGAGACATGGACTCCAGTAGTAGTCCGGGCCGTCCCCGGCCCCGCGTTCCCGTGTCCCCCAGCTCCTCGGGCATCCGGTAGCCCGCGGCCCCGCGCCGCCGGCGGCTGCCGTGCCCTCGTCCTGCCCCGCTCGTGCGGGGCGAGGGGAGGTTCCATGGCGAACCCGACCACATTCGACTTCGCTCTCCGGCTCGTGGCCGACCCCGACTGCGACTCCGGCGGCCCCACCCGGGTCGCCTCCTGCGGCGTCTCCGGCATCGGCATGCTCGACAGCGGGGTCATCCCGCGTGAGGGCGGCGGCGTCCGCGGCACCGGCGGCGGAGTGGCCGCGACCGGGCTGCGGCCGCGGCGTGACGACGGTGAGACCACGGCCGTGCGGGCCGCCGCCTCCCTGGCCTGCGATCAGGCGCGCGGGCTGGAGCAGGTCGTCGCACGGCCGGCCCTGGAGTGCGGTGTCCGGGACCCGCGCCGGCATCCGGACGACGCGCCCCTCGGCGCGGAGCGGAAGGCGGTGGCGGCATGAGCGACCTCGACGCGCTGCGCGCCCGCCGCGCCGTCCGCCGGGCGGCCCGGCAACTGGCCGAGGACGCCCCGCAGCTCGCCTGCGGCTCCGCGGCCGCGTACCGGGCCGGCCTCGGCGTCCGCGCCGCCGCACTGCACAGGGCGGCGCTGGCCGCCTGGTCCTCCGGCATACCCGAGGACGTCATCGCGGCCGACGGGCACCTGCCGCGGGCCGTGGTGCGCCGGTGGATCGCGGCCGGGTACCCCTCGCGACGCCCATGCGACAGCCGCACGTGACCGCCAACGCCGGTGCCCGCGCGGACAGTCGGAGCCACTGACGCCGCGGCCTGCCCCCGAACGCCACGACAGGCCGGCCGCGGTGAGCGGCACTCCGGCCAAGCAGGAGGCGACGGCCCGGACAGGTGCGGGCGGACGACGCCCGGCGTCCTGCGTGCGAGCCGGAGGGTGTCCCCCGCGACACGTGAGTCGCCGTGGACCGCGGGGCGGATCCCGCGCCTCGGTCGTCACGCTGGCCGAGGAGCACCTGTATCCGGCGAGCCTCGTCCGGTAGACGTGGAACGGCTCCGCCCGTTTCCGTCCGCATCCTACCCGGTGGTGATCATGGGCTTTCAACTCGCCGTGCCCGCGCCCGTCCTCGGCTTCCCGCAACACAGACGCCCCTGGCGCGGCGCCCGGCCGCGGGAGCCGCCGGGTGACCGGCCAGGGACCGGGCCCCGGCTTCCGGCCTCGGTCCGCGCCGGCGATGCCGACGGACGCCGCCGCGGCGGTCCTCGACGCCGCGGCGCTCGACGCGCTCCCCGCGGTCTGCGACCTCGCGCCCCCGCCCGTGCTCGACGACCTCACCACCGCGCGGGCCCGCTCCGTGCTCGCCGACGTGGACCTTCTGGTCACCGGCTGGGGCTGCCCGCCCCTGGACGCGGCCGCGCTGACCGCGGCGCCCCGGCTACGGGCCGTCGTGCACACGGCGGGCAGCGTACGGGACCATGTCACCGAGGCCTGCTGGGAGCGGGGCATCGAAGTGTCCTCCGCCGCGGCCGCCAACGCCGTGCCGGTGGCCGAGTACACGCTCGGCATGATCCTGCTCACCGGGAAGCAAGTGCGGGAAGGCGCCCGCGAGTTCCGCGCCCGCCGCACCCACGGCGACTGGCTGCGCACCCCGGTCCGCGTCGGCAACTACGGCCGCGTCGTGGGCATCGTGTCGGCCTCGCTCGTCGGCCGCCAGGTCATCGAACTGCTGCGCCCGCACGACTTCGAGGTGCTGCGGTACGACCCGTACATCGATGCGGCCGAGGCCGTCGAACTCGGCAAGCAGGCAGTGGGGTTGGCGGAGCTGTTCACCCGCTGCGACACCGTCAGCGTGCACACGCCGCTGCTGCCCGCGACCCGCGGCCTGATCGGCCGGACCCTGCTCGGCTCCATGCCGGCCGGCGCCGTACTGATCAACACCTCGCGCGGCGCCGTCGCCGACCAGACGGCGCTCACCGAGGCCGACCTCGCCGGCCGCATCCGCGCCGTCCTCGACGTCACCGAGCCCGAAGTCCTGCCCGTAGACCACCCGTTGTGGGACTGCGAACACGCGCTCCTGACCTCTCACCTCGCCGGATCCGCACCGGGTGATCGGAGCCCCTGCCGACTCCCGGGTCACGCACGCCGGTTGGGCCACCGGACCGGAGCAGGACGCGGTCTCGGCGCTGCACGGGCTGCACGACTGGGACCCCCTCCCCCGGCACGGTCCGCGCTCCCCAGGGCACCACGGCGCGCGCACCCGGATCGCCCTCGACTCGCTGACCGTGTCGCACGACGGGGAACCGTTGAACACCCGAGAGGCGTCCCTGCGTAATGATCCGCGGGCATGGGCAGCCTCGTCTGTGAAAAAAGCGGTGCGGGGTTGTGCGCGTGTGGTGCGCCGGGCCCGCGACAAGCCGTCAGATCCACGCTGAGCGTGGGGACTTGACCGTATAAATCGTAGATATCCCGCAATCCGCCTTATGTAGCAAACACATAACGGTTAACGTCCCGGCTACGGGAAGGCAACACCGCGCATATCAGGACGCGGCCAAGTGGCGAACGATGCAGGGCACTTGCTCTCGCGGAGTTGCGGAGGGTGCCCTAAGTCAGTGATAGCATCCCCGCGTCTGTGACCTTGGTCCACTCGGCTCGGGCACTGCATTGAGGTCGGCCTGTTCTCAACGCAACAGCGGTCGGGTCGCTCTGAGCGGTTGTGCCGCGGACTCCCACGAGGCGCCACCCACCGTCGGCTGCAGGCTAAACGCCAGGAAAGGTTTCCATGATTCGAGACGCACTTGTTTGGTGCCTGGTTGCCGCGGTGGTGCTCGCCGTCGCCGCGGCCCTGGTGCTCTATCGTCGAAATAATGCCATCACGACGAAAAAGAGCCAGGCCGAGGCTGCCTACACACAGAAGCTGAGCGAGGCCGAGGGACAACTTGCCACGGTGTGGCATGAATTGCAGCGTCACAAGGCCGAGCACGACCAGACCATCCAAGAAGCCGAAGAGGGGGCCGAGGAGAGCACCAAGGCCGTTCTCAAGGGCTCGGCACGCTTTCTGCAGAGCCTTGCGGCCGAGCAGTTGGCACTCCTTGAGGAGGTTCAGCGGAAGTACGGCGGCCACGCCGTACTGGCGGATCTACTGGAAGTGAACCACGCCAATGCGCAAATGGCGCGAAAGGCTCAGGGTATTGCGGTGATGTGCGGTGCGCCGCTGGGTCGCCGCAGTAAGCCCGCCAGTGTTTATGACGTGGTGCGCAGCGCGCAGGGACAGATTCGCAACTTCCGCCGCGTCGAAATCATGCAGCAGACCGGTTTCGCGCTGAAGGCGTCCGCCGTTTCCCCGGTCGCTCTCGCCGTCGCGGAACTCCTCGACAACGCCGCCAGTTTCTCCCAGCAGGGTTCGCCGATCGAGGTGACCTTCCAGCGGGTGCAGAAGAACCTGTGCATCGTCATCGACGACGCCGGTGTCGGCATGAACGACGAGGACCGGCAGAAGGCGTCCACCCTGCTGTCCGGCGAACTCCGCCCCCGGCTGTCCCAGCTGGGCAACCAGCCGAAGTTCGGTTTCCCCGTCATCGGCCTGCTCGCCCAGCAGTACGGGTTCCGGGTGGACGTCACCGGCGTCTCCCGCTACGGCGGCGTCCGGGCGGTCGTGCTGCTGCCGGAGGAGCTGTGGACCGAGGAGGAGACAGCACCGTCCGAAGTCCCCCAGGTCAGCCCGATCCGCAGCGCGACGGGCCGGTCCGAGTCCGGTCCGCGCACCGCGCACGGTCTGCCCAAGCGAGGGGCGCGTCAGGTGCCCATCGCCAGTGTTCCCGACGCCGTTCCCGACAGCACGCCCGACCGCGGCGACTCGGCACAGCCCGTCGCGCCGCCTGACGAGGCCGGCCGCGCCGGCCGAAGCCTGGGAGCCTTCCAGCGCGGCACGCTCTCGGGCCGGAACCTCTCCGCGGCTCCGTTCGAAGGGTCCGATAACGCATGACCAACGACCTGTCGTGGATGCTCGAGGACATCGTGAGCAACGTGCCGAAGGCGCGGCACGCTGTTCTGCTGTCCGCAGACGGTCTCCCCCGCGGCGCGACCGACAGCATGTCGGAGAAGGACGTGCGCACCATATCCGCGGCCATGGCGGGGATGCAGGCACTGAGCCGGGCGACCTCCCACTTCGCCGGTCCCGGCGAGGACCGGCAGTGGAACCAGACGATCATCGAGTTCTCCCACGGCTGGATCTTCCTGATCGGGGCGGGGCAGGGTGCCTACCTCGCCGCGGCCGCGGCGCCCGACGTCGACATGCAGCAGATCTCCTTCCGCATGCACCGGCTCGTCGCCCGGCTCGGCAACAACCTCACCTCGCCCCCCAGGGTCAACGCGGAGGCCGCGGCCGAGCGTTCCGACCGGGCCGGGGGCCAGCTGGGCGCCAGTCGGGGAACCGGCGTCCCGATCGCCGACCTCGACGAGGCGGTCGGCGAGGTGCGCGGCGCCCGCCACGCGGTGCTGCTGGGCGCCGACGGTCTGCCCCGCGGTGCCACCACGGGAATGAGCCAGGACCTGGCGGACACGATCTCGGCGGCGATGACGGGCATCCACGCCTACAGCCGCGCCACCTCGCAGTTCGCCGGTGTGCACGAGCACGCCCGGTGGCGGCAGACGGTCATCGAGTTCCAGCACGGCTGGATCTTCCTGATCTCGGCCGGTCACCGCGCCTTCCTGGCCGCGGCGGCCGACCACGACGCCGACATCGAGGAGTTCACGACCCGGCTGCACCAGGTGGTGCCCCGGCTGGACGCGCATCTGTCACCACAGGGGGCGGTGAGCAGCAAGTGAACGACGAGCCAGATCTCGAGCTGACCTCGGCATTAGTGCCACTGTTCGTGGTCACGAACGGGCGTTCCCTGCCCCCGGACCACGCCTACGAGCGCACGACGCTGGTGTCCGCGGAGGACGGTGCCTCCGCCGCCGGCCTCATGCTTTCCCCGGAGGCGGGCCAGGTTCTGGAGATGGTCACGGACGGCTTTCTGTCCGTCGCCGAAGTGGCCGGCCATACGCATCTGCCGCTGGGGATCGTCCGGATTCTTCTGGCGGAGTTGGAAGAGGGCGGCCTCGTCATCACGAGGAAGCCCGTCCCCCGCGCCGAACGTGTCGATCGAGAAATCCTCAGCGCGGTACTCGATGGCCTCAAAGCCCGATTCGGAGCGTGATACGTGTACCTGGATTCAGCCGTCTCCACCGCGGTCAAGATCCTTGTGGTGGGCCACTTCGGCGTCGGGAAGACCACGTGCATCGGAAGTATCTCCGAGATCGAGCCTTTGCGGACCGAAGAGGAGATCACCGAAGCCAGTGTGGGATTTGACGACCTGTCGGGAACTCCGGACAAGACGACCACGACGGTCGCCATGGACTTCGGCCGCCTGACCATCAGCGACGAGGTGGTGCTCTACCTCTTCGGAACGCCTGGTCAGGAACGGTTCAAAGAGATGTGGGAAGAGCTGTCCCGGGGCGCGCTCGGCGCCCTGGTGCTGGTCGACCCAGAGCGGCTCTCCGAGTCCTTCCCGGTCCTCGACCTGGTCGAGCGCTTCGGCCTGACCTACGCCATCGGCGTCAACCGCTTCGAAGGCACCACCAACTACCCGCTCACGGAGGTGCGCGAGGCCCTGAACCTGTCCGCGGAGACCCCCGTCGTCGCCTGTGACGTACGGGACCAGAACTCGGCGGCGCAGGCCCTCATCACCCTCGTGCACCACCTCCTGTCCCTCATTTCTTAGGAGCCACCCGCCCATGCAGCAGCGTCCCGGCATACAGGGGCCACCTCCCGGCTGCCCCGCCCACGCCAACGTCCCGGTCTACGGCCCCCAGTTCGGATCCGATCCCGACAGCCACTACGAGTACCTGCGCACCCTCGGCCCGAGCGCGCCGGTCGATGTCGCCCCTGACGTCCAGGTCGAGCTGGTCACCAGCTACGACGCCGCTCTGTACATCCTCCAGAACCCCGCCTCGTTCGTCCGGGACTCCCGGCGCTGGAACGCGCTGAACCAGGGACGTGTCCCCGAGGACAGCCCGGCGCTGCCGATGCTGGGGTACCGGCCCAACGCGCTGTTCAGTGACGGCGCGGCGCACGCCCGGCTGCGCCAGGCGGTCACGGACAGTCTGGCCAGCGTCAACGAGCTC
Organism: Streptomyces sp. NPDC004721; assembly: GCF_053601495.1. NCBI lineage: Bacteria > Bacillati > Actinomycetota > Actinomycetes > Kitasatosporales > Streptomycetaceae > Streptomyces > Streptomyces sp. NPDC004721. The sequence continues at coordinate 15,691 of NZ_JBSGBZ010000075.1, read as the reverse complement.
CAACTGGTGCGGCAGACCCAGCAGTCCGCCGACTACCTGATCAGCCGGTTCAGCACCGACCGCATGGGCCAGGCCGAGTTGATGGCCGACTACGCCCAGCCGCTGCCGCTGCTGGTCTTCAGCGATCTGTTCGGCTGCCCGCCGGAGATCGGCGACCGCGTCATCGTCGGCATCAGCGGCATCTTCGACGGCACCCCCAACGCCGACCAGGTGCTGGGCGAGGCACTCGGGGAGCTGATCGCCCTCAAGCGGCGCCGTCCCGGACAGGACCTGACCACCCGTCTGATGGAGCACCCGGCGGGGCTGACCGACGAGGAGGTGCTGCACCAGCTGGTGACCCTGCTCTCCGGGGGCACCGCTCCCCTGGCGGCGGCCATCGGCACGAGCAGCGCGCTGATCCTCGACGAGGGCTGGCAGGCCGGCCTTCCGATCGAGGACGCCGTCACCCAGGTCCTGTGGAACTACGCCCCGATCGCCAACTACGCGGCCCACTACCCGACCCACGACGTGGAGTTGGGCGGCAGGACGCTCAAGGCCAACGACCCGGTCCTCATCTCCTTCGCGGCGGCCAACACCGATCCCCGGTTGGCCCAGCACCGTGAGCAGCTCAGCGCGAAGGCGCATCTGGCCTTCGGGGCCGGCCCGCACGCCTGCCCGGCCAAGGACCCCGCGTTCATGATCGCCGTCACCGCCGTCGAGTCCCTCCTCAACCGGCTGCCCGACGTCGAAGTGCGCGTGCCGTTCAAGGACTTGAGCTGGGTTCCGGCTCCGTGGAGCCGTTCGCTGGTGACGCTCCCGGTCCGGTTCACGCCCCGGGTCGTGGCGCCGACGCCCGCGCAGACGCAGCAGGCGGCCGCCCCCAGCGCCCCGATGGCCGCCTCCGCGGCGCCCAGGCCTGCGGCGACGTCCACGGCCAAGCCCAAGGCGGGCATGTTCAGCCGCTTCCTGGCATGGACCCGAGGGGAGTGACGAAGGCAACCCCAACGCGCATAGTCATCTCGTATGTTTAAGCCACCGTTGGGGTATGCATGGCGGCTGATACCTAGAAAGGAGCCGTCGTGGAGACAGCGGTAACTCCGCCCCCCGACAGACGTTTTGCGGTCTCGCTCTTCTCTCGTCTACGGACAGCGAAGGGCCAGGCCAACCCCTTTCCGATCTACGCGGAACTTCGGTCGAGGGGCGGAGTCGTCGCAGCGCCCTGGGGAGGTCATCTCGTCACGCGCTTCGATCTGTGCGATCAGGTCCTGCGCAACCGCGACTGGCTGGAGCCCGACTCCCGCTGGCGAGAACAGCAGGGGGACGGCACCCGGTGGACCGCCCCCTCCTCTCGTGAGATGAGCAGGACGCTGCCCGCCCTCAATCCCCCCGAACACACCTGGGTGCGCCGGTCGGCCGGCATGTTCGACCGCACCTCCCTGGAGGAGATCCGTGGCACGGTCGGCCGTATCACGGGCCGGCTCATGGACTCCCTCGCCGTTCAACTACGTGACGGGGAGGCCGATTTCAACGCCCTGGTCAGCGAGGAGCTGCCGGTCGCCACGATCGGGCACTGGCTGGGCCTGCCGAGCGCCGACTTCCCCCGGCTGCGCGAGCTGACCCACGACCAGGTCTTCACCCAGGAGTTGCTGCCCTCGGCCAGTCAACTGGCGCTGTCCGACGCGGCCACGGCGGAGCTGCGCACCTATTTCCTGGAGCTGGTGCGCGAGCGGCGAGCCCACCCGGGCGACGACCCCGTATCGCGCTGGATCGCCCTCTGGGACGCCATGGAGAGCGACCAGGACAAGGCGGACGAGGCCGTCTACTTCCTGGCCCTGTTCGTGCTGCTGGCCGCCCTGGAGACGACGTCCACCCTGTTGTCGACCATGACCCTGCTGCTCCTCGAACACCCCCGGCAGTGGGACCGGCTGACCATCCACCCCGACCTCGTGCCGGCCGCCGTGGAGGAGTCGTTGCGCTACGACCCGCCCACCCATGTGATCAGCCGTGTCTCCTCCAGGGACACCGAGCTGGGCGGTGTCGAGGTGCGCAAGGACGAGATGGTCCACCTCATGGTGGGGGCGGCCAACCGCGACCCCGCCAAGCACGAGGACCCCGAGCTGTTCAACCTGCACCGCAAACCGGCGCACCTGGCCTTCAGCGGCGGCATTCACTACTGCCTCGGCGCGCCCCTGGCCCGGCTGGAGGCCCAGACCCTCCTGCACCACCTGGTCAGGCGCTTCCCGCGGCTCACCCTCGTGCGCCGTCCGACGTGGGCGCCACGCGTTGCCTTCCGGCGCCCGCTGAACCTGGATGTCGCTCTCATATGATCGAAATGACCAATACCCTCGACACCTTCCCCTACAAGGCGATACACGTCGAGCAGGACGGACCTGTCCTCCGGGTCCGGCTCAACCCGTCGGCGCAGGACAGCTCGCTGACCGTCGCGGCTCTCGACGACCTCGTCTCCCTGCTCAACAGCCTTCATGAACGGCCCGACATCCGGGTGCTGCTGCTGTCGGCGGAGGGCGACGACTTCTGCCTCGGCGCCGACCGCGACGAGTTCCAGGCGGCACTGGCGGAGGACCCGACCGGCGGCGCCATGCGCCGCATCGTGGACAAGGCCTACCGCGTGTGCGACGCCCTGGAGAACTCGCACGCGGTGACCATCGCCAGACTCCACGGCAGGGTCGTGGGCGCGGGCCTGGCACTCGCCTCCTTCTGCGACCTGCGCGCGGGGGCGGACACCTGCCGGTTCCGTATGCCGGAGATCGCCCTCGGTCTGCCCCCCGCCTGGGGAGGCGCCATGGGCCGCCTCGTCGCCGAGGGCGGATCCGCCAGGATCCGCGAACTCATGCTCACCTGCGAACCGTTCGACGCGTCCACCGCCCACCGGCTCGGTCTCCTGCACAAGGTCGCGCCCGTGGAGGAGCTGGACGCGGCCGTCGACGCCTGGATCAGGCCCCTCGTCCGGCGCGCGCCGGAAGCCCTCACCCTCACCAAGCGCATGCTCGCCGGCTACGCGCGGGCCGACCGCACCGCCGACGTCGCGCTGCTCGACGCCCATCTCCTCACCGCACAGCTCAACCAGGGCCGGGCGGTGGCCCAGCGCTGACCGCACTTCCGTCCGTACGCGCCCGACGCCCCCCTGGCGTCGGGCGCGTACGGCGTTTTCGGCGTCCGTGACGACGGCAGGCCGGCCTGGACGAGGGCAGGCCGGACCGGGCCGGGACGCCGCACGGGGACGCATCCGCCGCTCCCCTGCGGTGGCGGATGCGACCCCGGCGCCCGACCGGCACGCCGTGCTCCCGGAGCCGGTCAGGCGGTTCCGGCCTCCGGGGCCGGGCGGGTCAGGACGAGGGCGATGACGACGACGCTGAGGATCGTGAACACGGCGACCAGGGCGACCACCGCGGCCGGGACGCCGCTGACGAAGAGCGCCGGGAGGGCCGAGACCACCGACAGGATCCGGGAGGCCGCCACGACACGGGAGCCGGTCCGGTTCAGCGTGCGCCAGGTGTAGACGACCGCGAGCACCGTGATCACACCGAGCACGCCGTCGGCGATGGCGACGGCCATCGGCGGGCCCTGGGTGTCCGAGTCGGGCTCCGGGAGCGTGAAGAAGTTGGTCGTGTCGAGCAGGCCCAGGAGGCCCGCGAGGATGAGGCCCACCTTGTTCTTGCGGGTGAGGCCGAGGACGGTTTCCGTGCGGCTGGTCTGGCTCATCTGGGCTCCTGTGTCCGGGAGTCGGGGACGCCGGTGCGGCGACCCGGTGCGGTGAGCATGCGCCAGCGGCGGTCCGGAGCGCATCGGTGGTCCGTCCCCGGCGGCAGGGAGGATTTCCCGTACGTCCCGGGCGAAGAGCCTCCCCGCCGGGAACCGGTCTCCGCCATTATCGGGACATGACCTCCGCGGCCCGTCCCATCCGGGTGCTCATCGCCGACGACCATCCCGTAGTGCGGCGCGGCATGAGCGCGCTGCTGACCTCGCTGGCCGGGGTGGACGTGGTGGCGGAGGCCGCCACGGGCGAGGAGGCGTTGCGCGAGGCGCAGTTGAGCCGGCCCGACGTGGTGGTGATGGACATCCGGATGCCGTCGATGGACGGGGTGGAGGCCACCCGGCGGCTGACCGTGCTGCTGCCCGACGTCGCCGTGCTCGTCGTCACCATGTACGAGGACGACGAGACGGTGCTGTCGGCGCTGCGTGCCGGGGCCCGCGGCTATCTCCTCAAGGGGGCCCAGCAGGAGGAGATCCTGACCACCATCCGATCCGTGGCGACCGGCCAGTTCGTCATCGCGCCGGGCGTGGCGGCCCGTCTGCTCGGCCAGGTCGGACCGCCGCCCCGGCCGGCCGACCCCTTCCCCGAACTGACCGCCCGGGAACGCGAGATCCTCGACCGGGTGGCACGCGGCGACGGCAACGCCCGTGTCGCGGCCGAGCTGGAGCTGGCCGTCAAGACCGTCGCGAACCACCTGTCCGCCATCTTCGCCAAACTGGGGGTGAGCGGCCGGACCGAGGCCATCCTGCTCGCCCGCGAGCGGGGACTGGGCGACCACGCGTCCGGCCCCGCCTCATGACCGCGCGCCTGCGGACCGCTCTGCGGTGTGCGGCCCTCGCGCCGATCGCCGGTGCGTCGGTCGGCTCCCTGTGGTGGGCGCCGCCGTCCCCGTCCGAGCGGTGGGTCCTGTGGGCCGTCATCGTCGGCCTCGGGCTGACGGCGTCGTACGTCCTGGTCACCGCCCGGCGCGGGGCCTCGGCCGCCTCCCGGCTGCTCGCCCTGTCCGCGGCGGCGCTGCTCGGCGCACCGCTCCTGGCCGCGGCCGGTGTCCCGGACCTCGCCGTCATCCTGGTGGTGCTGGCCTCCACGGTCACCCTGCCGCTGGCCGCCCTGCGCGTCGTCGAGGTGCGGCCGGTGTCGCGGACGCTGCGCTGGGCGGAGGCCTCGATCGCCGTCTGCGGGGCGGGCTGCGCGGCCGCCTCGGTGACGGGCGGCGAGCCGGCGCTGATCGCGGCCGGGGTGGCCTCCGGGACCGCGATGTGCGCCGGCACCTGGGTGCTGTTCGAGCTCACCTCCGGCGACGACCGGCGCCGCGTGCTGTGGCTGGTGCTGGGCGCCGCAGCGACGACGCTGGCCGGGATGCTGCTGTTCGCGGTGGACAACTCCCTCACGCTGGGCTTCCGGACCACCGTGGCGGCGGTCGGCGCGGCGTCCCTGCTGCTGCCGGGCGCCATCACCGTGGCGCTGGTCGCGCCCCGCGCGGTGGACGTCCGGGTGGTGATGCGCGGCGCCGCCGTCCTCATCGTCATGCTCGCGTTGAGTGCCGCGGTGTACGAGGGCATCGCCTCCGTGTGGGAGCTGGCGGTGGGTGCCCGGCCGGGCAAGGGCGTACCGCCCCTGCTGGCGGCGGGGATCGCCGCCGGGTACCAGCCGGTGCGGCGTCATGTCGAGGCGGTGATGGACGAGATGCTGTTCGGCCGGTCGGCCGACCCGGTGGAGACGCTGACCCGGCTCGGCACGGACCTGACCGCCGGCGCCCCGCCTCCGCTGTGGCTGCACACCCTGCGCACCACGCTCGGTGTTCCCGGCATCGAACTTCGCCAGGAGGACACCGTGGTCGCCACCGCGGGCACCGTCGGCGCGGACCATGTCCAGGTGACCGCCCTGCGCGCGGACGGTGAGAAGGTGGGCGATCTCGTGGTCGGTCTGCCGCCGGGACATCTGCGGCTGCCCCGCGCGGCCGCCGCGGTGGTCGACCTGGTCGCGGCCCCGCTCGCGCAGGCCCTGCACGCGGCCCGGCTCAGCGAGCAACTGCGCCTGTCCAGGGGCCGCACGGTGACCGCGCTGGAGGAGGAGCGGCGCCGCATGCGCCGCGATCTGCACGACGGGCTCGGCCCCACCCTGACCGGCATCGCCTACACGGCGGACGCCGTCGTCAACCTCATCGCCACCGACCCCGAGCACGCGGTCGAGGCGCTGCGCGCGCTGCGCGCCGACGTGGGCGACACGATCACCGAGATCCGCCGGATCGTCTACGGGCTGCGCCCCCGCGCCCTCGACGAACTCGGCCTCGTCGAGGCCATCCGCCAGCGCACCGCCCCGCTGCGGGTCGCCGACGGCCGTCCCCTCACGGTGACGGTCGACGCCCCGGGGCAGTTGCCGCAACTGCCCGCGGCCGTCGAGGTCGCCGCCTACCGCGTGGCGGTGGAGGCCGTCACCAACATCGCCCGGCACGCCGCCGTCACCGCGGCCACACTCACCTTGGACCTGCGCGGCAGCACCCACCTGCGGGTGACGATCGCGGACTCCGGCCGCTGCACCGAGCCGTGGACACCCGGTGTCGGCATCCAGTCCATGCACGAGCGCGTCGAGCAGATCGGCGGCACCCTGACCGTCCGCACCACACCCGAGGGCGCCACGATCACCGCCGAACTTCCCCTGTCCATCCCGGCGTGACGCAGTCCGCCGCGCTCGGCACAGCCCTCGTCCCCGGTCGCCGCCGCGACAACACCGTCGCCGCTTCACACCCCTGGCCCCGGGGACTTACCGAGCGGTATACAAGCCCAGTCGAACGTGCGACGGCGGCGCCCCGGTGCCGACGGCGCGCGATGTCCCGGCCCAGGGGGGAGAACTGATGATTCATCAGGAATATTCGGGTGCGGCGCCGGCGAGACGCCGGCGGTGGCCGGCCGCGGTGGGGGCGGCGCTCGGCGGATGCGCCCTCGTCGCCGCTTCCACGGCGCCCGCCTCGGCGCACGGTGCCGGGTCCGGCACGGGGTCCGGCCGCGCCGCGCACTATGTGTCGCTCGGGGACTCCTACACCTCCGGTCCCGGAATCCCACGGCAGGTCGACGCCAACTGCGGGCGCTCAGACAGCAATTACCCATCACTCGTCGCGGCCGAGCGGAACGTCGCCTCGTTCAAGGACGTGAGCTGCGGCGGGGCGACGACCGAGGAGATGTGGAAGCCGCAGGGCTCCAACGACGCCCAGCTCGACGCCCTGCGCAAGGACACGGACCTGGTGACGGTCCAGATCGGCGGCAACGACGTCGGGTTCGGCTCCATCATCGCCACCTGCGCCCAACTCGGCTCCCAGCAACCGGCCGGGGACCCCTGCCGGCGCCACTACGCCTCGTCCGGCATCGACCGGCTGACGCTCGACATCGCGCGGACGGCACCGAAGGTGGACCGCGTGCTGCGGGCCGTGCACGCCAGGGCGCCGCACGCCCGGGTGCTCGTCGTCGGCTACCCGGACCTGCTGCCCGACGACGGCAGCGGCTGCTTCCCCTCGGTGCCGTTCGCCTCGCAGGACTTCCCCTATCTGCGGGACACCGAGAAACGGCTGAACACGATGCTCCGCCTGGTGGCCGCGTGGAACCACGCGGAGTACGTCGACACCTACCGGCCCACGGTCGGCCACGACATGTGCAAGGCCCCGGCGGACCGCTGGATCGAGCCCTTGCAGCCGGCCTCGCCCGCCGCCCCGGCCCACCCCAACGCCCGGGGCGAGGAGGCCATGGCACGCGCGGTGCTGGACATGCTGGGCAAGCAGCACGGGCGGAACTGAGTCCCGGCAGGCGGCGGTGTGCGGCGGGCCCCGGCCGGGTGCCCGCCGCACACCGCCGTCGGCGCGGTCCCGGCATGGCCGGCGGGCCCGCGCGGAACGTCACAGGCGCGGGGTGTCGAACCAGTCCCTCGTGTCGGGCCCCGTGGCCAGGAACAGCAAGACGGCGCCCAGCAGGGCCCCGGCGCTCCACGCCCTGTGGTGCGCCAGGGCGCCGACGACCCCTGCGCTGATCACCAGCCAGCCGGCGACGACCGCGCCGACGCGGACGCCGTTGCCGCCGTTCGCGATCTTCAGCGCGACCACGAGCGACATCACGGCCAGCACGGCGAAGGGAAGGGCTTCGAGGAACAGAAGGCCCATGACCAGCTCGCCGAAGGCACCGCTCCTGACCGTGGCGCCGGCCACCGCGAACCGCAGGGCCACGGTGCCGCTGACCGGGACCACGAGGAAGAGGATGACGCGGACGGCCCTGACAGCGGTCGGTATGCGGGTCATGGCGGGCATCGTGGCGGGCCCCGGCTCGGCGGTCAACGACCCAATGCGGCAGGTGCGCAGACGTGATCCCGCCGAGCCCGATCCGCAACCGGGTCAGACCGGTTCGGCCAGGCGCCGGGCGGTCTGGGCCACGCGCTGGGACGCCCGGTGCGCCCGGCCGCGTCGGGTCAGGCCCCACGGTTTGAGCACGGAGATCACCGTCATGAAGACGTATGCGGTCAGGGAGACGATCGGGCCCATCAGGACTCCGCGAGAGCTGGGCAGCGGCTCGCCCGCGGCGATGTCCTGGACCGTCGAGTTCAGCCCGGGGCGCAGCACGAGGATTGTGGCGGCGGTCGTGGCCAGGGTCAGCCAGAACTTCGTGTAGATCCACCGGTGCCGTGCCAGCCCCCACGGGGTACCCAGGGACAGCACCAGACCGCTGAACACAGTGAGGAAGGCGACGGGCAGCAGGAGCCAGTCGGCGAAGAGCTTCATGGCGCGGACCGAGGTCTCCACGGTCACCGCGGACTGCGTGGTGACGGCGGCGATCCCGAGGGCGAGCAGTCCGAGGGAGAGGCCGAGCCAACTGGCGGAGGCGACCACATGGACCACGAGGAAGGCACGGCGTGCGGGGCGGCTTGTTCTCACCCGCCTCACGGTGCCGGACGGCGGCGCGGCCGGCGTCCGACGAGGGGAGTAACCCCGTGTACCGGCCTCGGCGTACGCGGCCGGGCCTCCTCCGTTCGGGTGCGCGTGGGCCACGGCGCCGACCGCGCGGCCCGCCCGCCGCTCACGCTGGGGACAGCGCCCCCACCGGGCCGGCACCCCCTGATCAAGGAGAGCGACATGCCCATCGATACCGTCGAGCGATTCCTGGCCGCCCTCGACCCGCACCACCGGGAGCACGTCCAGGGCCTGTCACGCGAGGAACAGGAGAGCCTCGCCGCCGCCTGGGAGACGGAGCTCCAGCAGGACACCGACCTCGACACCCTGAGCGAGCTGTCGCCGCCCGCGGCCGAGTGCGAAGCGGCGGCACGTGTGGCCAGGAAGCTCCTCGAACACTGAACGAGGGCTCGGACCCGGCGGCCGGCCTCCGTCGCCGGCCATCAGGGCGCGCCCGTACGCCCTCCGGGTCCGTGCCACGGCAGTACGCGGCCACCGGCGTACTCCCCCAGTGGTACGGGTGCGCCGCTCAGCCCGCGGCTCTCATGGGGCCCTGGGTCACCGGCGGACCAGCTGAGGCGGCGGCGTCCAGGTCCGCCGCCGGGACGGGCGCGGGACGGCGGGCGGTGTCGCTGACCTTGAGCAGGAGGGCGACGAGCAACCAGTTGGCGACCATCGCGGAGCCGCCCTGGGCCAGGAACGGCAGGGCCTTTCCGGTGAGCGGGATGAGCCCGGTGACACCGCCGGTGACGACGAACACCTGGAGCACCAGCGTGGTCGCCAGGCCGGCGGCCAGCAGTTTGCCGAACGGGTCGGTCACGGTGACCGCCGTGCGCAGGCCGCGTTCGGCGAGCAGCGCGTACAGCAGGATCACGGCCATCACTCCGGCCAGGCCGAGTTCCTCGCCGACCGTGGTGAGGATGAAGTCGCTGCGCCCGGCGAAACCGATGAGTTCGGGGTGGCCCTGGCCGAGGCCGGAACCGAGCATCCCGCCGGAGCCGAAGCTGAACAGCGCCTGGGCCGCCTGGTCGGAGATCAGACCGGCCGGCCGCTGCTCCGGGGGGAGGTAGATGTCCATCGGGTGCAGCCAGGCGACCACTCGGCCGTGAACGTGCGGTTCGAAGGAGCCCACGACGAAGGCTCCGACGGCGAACATGCCGACGCCGAACACCACCCAACTGGTCCGCTCGGTCGCGACGTACAGCATGATCACGAAGGCGCCGAAGAAGATGAGCGAGGTGCCGAGGTCCCGTTCGAGGACCAGGACGAGCAGGCTGATGACCCATACGGCCGCGATCGGGCCGAGCTGCCGCCCTCGCGGCAGGTACATGCCCATGAAGCGTCGTCCGGCCAGGGCCAGGGCGTCCTTGCGGAGCGTCAGGTACCCGGCGAAGAAGAGCACGATCACGATCTTCACGAACTCGCCGGGCTGGAAGGACAGCGGCCCGAGGAAGATCCACCGCTTGGCACCGTAGACGTCGCCGGGATACAAGGCCGGGGCCATCAGCAGCACCAGGCCCACGGTGACGGCCAGGTAGGGATAGCGCTGGAGCCGGCGGTGGTCCCTGAGCGCGACCACGACCGCGACGAATCCGAGTACCGCGAGGGTGACCCACATGATCTGCCCGCCGACCGCCGCGGGCGAGCCGTACCGGGCCTGGTAGGCGATGTCGAGGCGGTGGATCAGGATGATGCCCAGGCCGGTGAGCAGGGTGGCCAGGGGCAGGATCAGCGGGTCGGCGTGGGGGGCGAACCGCCGTACCGCCAGGTGGCAGAGCAGCGGAGGCAGGGCCAGAACGGCGACGTGGACCACCAGATCGGGCGGCAGGCTGCCCGTGAGGGCGAGCGAGCTGCCGGCGTGGCCGAATCCGCAGATGAGCACGGCTCCCAGCAGCAGCGCCAGTTCCAGATTGCGGCTGACCGGATCGCCGCCACGACTCGCTGCTCCGACCCGACTGCCCATGACAGTTCCCCCGTCGCTTTCCGCCGGACTCCCGTCTCCGGCCCGGCGACACCCGGCACGACTATACAGTTGCGCAATGACGCAACTAAAAGTCGAGGGACCGGGGTGCGCGGGGGGCGGCCCCGGGACCCGCGCGGTCCCGGGTGCCGGTGACCGTCAGGTCCCGGCGGCCGCGGTCACGGCCTGCCGGGCCGCGCGCTCCACCAGGGAGACGCCGTCGCTCATCGACGCGCTGCCGTCGGACAGCACGGCGACGAGGTAGCGGTGCCCGTGCACCGTGATCCGGCCGACGCTGTTGACGTCCCAGAGCCCGGAGGTGGTGCGCTGGAGCCAGCCGTTCTTCAACGCGTACTGGGCACCGGAGGCCGCCGAGACACCCCATGCCTGGTCGCTCGCGATCCGGCTCATCAGCGTCCGGATGTAGGTCCGGGACTCCTTGTTCAGGGGGGAGCCGGTCTTCGACGCCCCTGCGCTGTCGAACACCGACAGCAGCAGGCGGACCTGGTCACCGGCCGTCGTCCGCGTCAGCCCCCACTTGACGCCGGGACCGCCCTTGGTCGAGGTCAGCCCCAGGCGCTTGTTGGCCGCCTCGAGCCCCGGCGCCATGCCGATCTCGCGCCACAGGGCGTTCGCCGCCGCGTTGTCGCTCTTGCGGATCATCGGCTCGGCCAGGGCGCGTTCGTGGGCGGTGAGATGCCGGCCCGCGTCCTGGGCCTGAAGCAGCAGCGCCGCGAGAATGTCGACCTTGATGATGCTGGCGGTGTCGTACGGGGCGTCCGTGCCGTACAGCAGCGGCTTCCGGCTCGCGCCGTCGAGGTTGAGCACCGCCGCCGTCACCCGCGCCTTGCTCAGCGGCTGCGGAGCCGCCGGGGCGGCCGCCGCCGTGTGGGCCTGCTCCGCCGGGGCGGGCGCGGCGACCGCGGGTGCCGCGGGCAGCGCGCCGAGGGAGAAGAGGGTCGTCACCGAGGCCAGGAGGGCACCGGCGCAGGCGCCGGCGCGGCTGCCCCGGCGCCGTGCCGAGGTCGCCGAGGTCGCCGAGGTCTTCGAATGCGGCAGGGAACGCGGATGGGACATGGTCGGGCAGGCCTCCGCAAGGGGTCGTCAAACGGGGGGAACTGCTGGCGAAGGTAGACAAAATGTGCGCCAGGCGAAGTGGTCGCCGTCACTGCGAACCCGTTTCGACCCGAATTGTGAGAAGGCCCACCCAGGCACCCGCCCCCGTCCCCAGCCCCCCGTCAGCGACCGATCACAGCAAGCCGCGCGGCCGTCTCACCGGCGCCGCCGGGACGTCCTGCGCCGGGCCCGGGCCGGGTTGGACGCCGGGCGCGCCACGACCGCCGGGACCACGAGTGCGGCCTGCCTGGCCCGTGGCGGCGCCGCCTGCCCGAGGTCTCGTTCGAGTTCGTCGAGGGCCCTGCGGGCCGCCGCGATCCGGGCGGCGAGGTGGTGCTGGACGGCCGGGGGGTCACCGGCGTCCGCCGCTTCGGCCGGCTCGTCCCTCTCCATCTCCCGGGCCTCCTCCAGGGACGTGATGACCACGCCGATGAGGACGTTGACCAGGACGAAGGAGGCCAGCAGGACGTAGGAGGCGTAGTAGACCAGGCTCCAGCGCGACACCTCCAGGCCGCTGTGGACCGCGTCGCCGATGCCGTCCAGGGTCATCAGCAGGAAGAGGGTCAGCACGGCGCGGCCTATGGACCCGTAGTGCTCGGGGTCGTGGCTGCCGAAGAAGACCCAGCCGACCATGGCGTACACGTACAGCAGCAGGGCACCGACCAGGAGGAAACTCATGGTGCCGGGCAGACTGCGGACCACCGCCACCAGCACGATGCGCACCTGCGGCAGGAAGCGGGCGGTGCGCAGCACACGCGCCAGCCGCAGCAGCCGCAGCACCGTGGCGTTCTCCCGTACGACGGGCACGAAGGCGCACAGGACGACGACCAGGTCGAAGGAGTTCCACGGGTCCTTCCAGAACTCCTGCGGGCGGTCGGCGTAGGCCAGCATGCGGACGAGGATCTCCACCGTGAAGGCGGCCAGGCAGACGTGTTCGGCCTGACGTAACCAGTGGTGCCACTGTGCCGCCAGACCTGAGTACGTCTCCACGCCCAGCAGGGCGGCGTTGAGGAGGATCACCGCGAAGACGCCGAGGGCGAACCAGCGGGCCTCGGTGACGGTCCGGCAGCGGTGTGCCAGCTCTCCGCGCAAGGACCGCGATGCGATGTCGGCGTTCTGATCGTGCTGCTCCGGCATCTGCTGCCCTTGCTCCTTCACACGCGTTGGCAGTCCCGGCCGACCGGGCTGGAAGGACGGGCTGGTTGAGTGATGATCATCCTCCAACACGGACGTCCGCGGCACCGTGGACGGCGACACGTTCGCGGACCGCGTACCGCACGTCGTGCGTGCGGTACGCGGTCACCGTGTGCGCTCGGTCCCGGGGCCGCGGCCCGGTGGTCACCTTCGGGTGCCGCAGGACGGGCAGAAGGCCGCGCCGTCCGGCAGGTCCTGGTGGCAGGAGGAGCAGTTGTCCGTCTGGGCGAGGCGGTGTCCGCAGGCAGGGCAGAAGGTCGCGCCCCTGGTCTCGGCGCGGCACTGCGGGCAGACCAACTGGCGCGGCGTGGAGACGTCGTAGTCCTGGCCGCGCTGCTGCCCGGCGTCGTAGGCGCGCTGGGCAGCCATGTCGTTCAGGCCCCGCTGCTGGGCCGCCTGGGCCTCCGCCGCGGTGTCCGGGGAGCAGGTGAGGCAGAGCCCGAGGCCCGCGTTCCAGCAGCGGCCGCAGACGTAGGCCGTGCAGCGGGGACAGCGGTCGAAGTGGCCCTGCGCGTTGGCGATGGCGCGGGTGAACGCCGCGTCCCGCTGGGTTCCGTAGTTCGCTCCGGCCAGCCCGTCGGCCGCGTCGGAGACGCCCCGGGCGGCGCCGCCGCCGATGACCGACCAGGCCGCGTTCGCCCCCCGCGACAGCCAGCCCGCCATCTGGCCCGCCCTGAAGGGCTCGAACGGGGAGCGCCAGGTGTCCGAGCAGCGGGAGCAGTAGAACTCGAACTGGAAACCGGCGCCGGTCCCGTGCTGCTCGCACAGGTCGCGGTGATTGTTGTTGAAGTAGATCTCGGTACTCATGGTGCGTCCCCCCCAGGGCCGACCTTGTGACGGTGTTCCACCCACACGACGCCCGTCCTCGCCGTGCGGGTTTCCGGAATTCTGCCAGGCGCGCGGGCGCCCCGGCACCCGCTGTCCGGCGACTGGTCCTGGGACAAACGGGTACGCGTGTGGTGAACAGATACAGCTGAAGACTCGGGCAGCGCCGGCGCTGCCCGCGGGTTCGGCCCCGTGGACGTCCTGTGCCTGCGCTCGTCGGGCTCTGGCTGGTTCTGCCGGCCTCAGGTCGAAGGGATTCCGGTCATGACTGACGACACCAGCGACTCCGTCCGCGCACAGGCCCGCCCGGCCGACCCGACGCCGGTCGCCTACGCGGATCCGGCCCCGCTGGGCCTGGCGGGGCTCGCGATGAGCACCATCCTGCTGTCCATCATCAACACCAACCTGCTCGAGGAACCCGCCGCGATCTTCCCGGTGCTCGGGCTCGCCGCGTTCTACGGCGGCCTGGCTCAGTTCATCGCGGGGCTCTTCGAGTTCCGCCGCGGCAACACCTTCGGCGCGACCCTGTTCGGTTCCTTCGGCGCCTTCTGGTTGACGTACTGGTGGCTCGTGCCGCGGGTGGCGGCCGTCGGCGACGCGCACAACGCCCTGGGCCTGTTCCTGCTCGCATGGGGCATCTTCACCGCGTACATGGCGGTGGCCGCGCTGCGCACCAGTCTCGCCGTCCTCGCGGTGCTGGTGCTGCTGGCCATCACCTACGTCCTGCTGGCGATCGGTGAGTTCCAGGGCGGCATGGCACCGCACGTCGTCACCCAGATCGGCGGCTGGTTCGGCATCGCGTCGGGACTGGTGGCCTGGTACGCCTCGGCGGCCGCGGTGATCAACGCCACGCACCGGCGGACCCTGCTCCCCACCTGGCCCCGCTGAACCGTCCCGCGGGAGGCCGGCGGGCTCCCCTCACCCCCGTGTCCGGCCCGGATCCCCCCGTACCCCGGGCCGGGCAGTACACCGCCGTTTCGGGGTATCCGCAGAAGTGAAGCACTCCTCGTTACGGAGGCGGTCATGCTCGTCCTCGGCGTCATTCTGCTCGTCGTCGGCTTCGTCACCGGCATCTCGATCCTGTGGACCATCGGCATCATCCTCGCCGTGATCGGCGCGATCCTGTGGCTCCTCGGATCGATGGGCCACGCGATCGCCGGTCGCCGTCACTACTGGTGACGGACCTGCGACAACGGGAGCGGCGGCCTGCGGGCCGCCGCTCCCGTCGGTGTCTGCCGAGCCGGGTGTCCCTCAGCGCCTGCCGAGGTGGGTGAGAAGTCCGATGGCCGCGGGTGCGCCGAAGGTCACGGCGTTCAGTGGGCGTGGCCGGAGCCGCGGCCGGACATCCGCCAGATCCTGATCTCGCGCAGGAGCCCCGGCATCTCCTTGATCAGCACTGCGAGCACCAGCCCGCCCACCAGGGCGGCCTCCACCGTCAGCAACTGTTTCGCTGTCATCCCCGTTCCTTCCTTCTGTCCCGCTGTCCCTGTCCTTCTGTCCCTTTGTCCTGACCCGGCCCTGCCCCTGACGCGGCCCCGTCATCCGGGCGAGATGTTCGGCATGGCCTTCATGATCGCGTCGTGTTTCTTCCAGTGGATGCCCGTGGACCGCCGGGCGTCGGAGGTGCCGTCCCTGTGGTGCCCCGTCTGCCGCTCGTACGGGCCGAAGTTGCCCTGGTGCAGCCCTGCGACGTGCCCGGGGGTGTCGGGCTTCACGTCACGCCTGCCGACTCTGATCGTGCCCATGGTCTGCTCCTCGTCTCCTCCGATGCCTCTCCCCCGGTCGCCGGACCGGCTCGCGCGTTGCGAGCGGTTCAGCCGTGTTCGGCTCCGTAGGTGGGGGTGTGGGTGGTGGTGAGGGTTTTGCCGTTGCCGAGGTACATGTGGACGCCGCAGGGGAGGCAGGGGTCGAAGCT
>NZ_JBSGBZ010000074.1:0-32395 GCF_053601495.1 Streptomyces sp. NPDC004721 | reverse complement strand
CCTCGTACTGGACGTACTTGGGCTTTCGGCCGGTGCGGCGAGAGGGCGTGCCGGGCGTCGCGACGGGGCGAACGTTGTCTGTCGGGGCACTAGGAACGCCGAGGGGCGTAAGACACCGTCGTACGCCCCCTGGCAAGTTCCCCGTGCCGCTCACGCCGTCGGCAGCCAGCCCACCTTCCCGGCCAGCAGGGCGTAGCCCACGAACGCGCCGATGTCGAGCAGGGAGTGCGCCACGACGAGCGGGCCGACCCGGCCCCACCGCCGGTACAGCCAGACGAAGACCACGCCCATCACCATGTTGCCGACGAAACCGCCGACGCCCTGGTAGAGGTGGTACGAGCCGCGCAGTACGGAACTGGCCACCAGCGCGGACCCCGGGGTCCAGCCCAACTGCCCGAGCCGGCGCAGCAGATAGCCGACGACGATGACCTCTTCGAGGACGGCGTTCTGCAGCGCGGACAGGATCAGCACCGGGAACTTCCACCACACGGCGGGCAGCGCCTCGGGCACCACGGTGAGGTTGAAGCCGAACGCGCGGGCTGCCAGGTAGAAGGCGATGCCGGTGCTGCCGATCACCGCCGCGACCAGCGCCCCGCGGCCGAGGTCCGGCCAGGGGCGGGTGCGGTCGAAGCCGAGCGTGCGCAGGCTCCGCCCCTCGCGCAGCAGGAAGTGGGCGACGAGGGCCACGGGGATCAGGGCCGTGGCGATCCCGAACAGCTGCCAGGCGAGGTCGAGCCAGGGACGGCCCGGGGCAGCGGAGGCGTTGAGCGTGGCGGCCTGGTCCTTGAGCCCACCGGGTTTGGTGACCGACCCGACGAAGCTGATCAGCGCGGACACTCCGCTCGCCCCGAGCGAGAGCCCGAGGACGAGCAGTGTCTCGTCGCGGAGGATCCGCCGCGACGGCCGCTCCTGCGGTTGAGAGTCGCCCACCGGCTGTGACTCCGCCAGCACACCTGCCTCCAGTTCGGTCGTCCCACCACGGGGCGCGCCGGCCCGCCGCACGGGTACGGCCGGATTCCGGCACGGGTGCGCACGCGCGGCGCCACCGTCGTGGGACGTCACAGCTTGCCCGATCCCTCCCCGGCGGGCACGAGTGCCCCCCGCCTACGGCGAGGCGGCACGGCCGGCGGGTCCCGTGCACGGTTCAAGGCACAGGGAACCGCAGGTCGTCGGGGGACAGCACTAGCCGGCCGGGACCGGTTCCGGCAGGCCGATCGGCCAGGTGTGGACCGGCTCGCCGAACTTCGTCAGCTCGCGGTAGCGCCGGGTGGTGGCGGCCAGTGCGGCTTCCCGGCCCATCCCCTGCTCCAGCGCCTGATGGAAGGTGGCGGCCTGCCACTCCGCGCCGTTGGTCCGGCGCCGGCACCGCTCCTCGATCACGCCCAGATACAGGTCCCGGTCGGCGCGCTCCACGCCCCAGGCCCTCAGTCCGGCCTCCGCTAGCGGCAGCAGTTCGTCACGGACGAGAGTGACGGCGTCGATCTCGGCCGTGCCCGAGCGGCGTCCGCGCCGGGGCCAGGTGAACCGGGCGTCGATGCCGTACCGGCAGGCGGCGTCGAAGTTGGCGGCCGCGGCCTCGAAGGGCAGCCGGGTCCACACCGGCCGGGGCTCCTCGGCCAGGGCGCGCACGAGGCCGTAGTAGAAGGCCGCGTTGGCGATCACATCGGTGACGGTGGGTCCGGCGGGCAGCACCCGGTTCTCCACGCGCAGGTGCGGCACGCCGTCCGCGACGTCGTAGACCGGGCGGTTCCAGCGGTAGACGGTGCCGTTGTGCAGGACCAGCTCGGCCAGCTTGGGCACGCCGCCCGACTCCAGCACGTCGAGGGGGTCCTCGCCGTCGCAGATCGGCAGCAGGGCCGGGAAGTAGCGCAGGTTCTCCTCGAAGAGGTCGCACGCCGAGGAGATCCACCGTTCGCCGAACCAGGTGCGCGGCCTCACTCCCTGGGCCTGGAGCTCGGGCGGGCGGGTGTCGGTGGACTGCTGGAACAGCGGCGGCCGCGACTCCCGCCACAGCTCGCGCCCGAAGAGGAAGGGCGAGTTGGCTCCGACGGCTATCTGCGCGGCACAGGCGGCCTCTGCCGCGTTCCACACGTCCGCGAAACGGCCCGGGGTGACCTGGAGGTGCAGCTGCACGGAGGTGCAGGCGGCCTCGGGCGCGATGGACTTCGAGGTGCAGGTGAGATGTTCCACGCCGTCGATGTCGAGAGTGAAGTCCTCTCCGCGGGCCGCCACGATCTGATCGTTCAGCAGCACGTAGCGGTCGACGTCGGAGAGGTTGGAGGACACCAGGTCGTCCCGGCCGAGGGTGGGCAGAATGCCGATCATCGCTATTCCTGCGTCCACCTCACCGGCTTTCCGGTCGGCATATGCCAGTGACGTCCGCAGCTCCTCGGCGAGCTGGTCGAATACCCGGCCGCCCAGGCGGTGTGGGGCAATGTTGACTTCCAGATTGAACATGGCGAGTTCTGTTTGGAAGTCACGGCTGGCGATGCGCTCGAGAACCTGCGCATTCAGCATTTTCGGCATGCCGTCGGGGCCGACCAGATTCAATTCGATCTCCAGCCCCATGAGGTTCTTCGGCCGGTCGAACCGCTTCTCTTCCAGCAACCGCTCCAGCCCCGTCAGGCACCGCCGCAGCTTGTCGCGGTAGCGGTTCCGGTCCGACAGGTCCAACTGGCCGGCGACGACCTTCTCCCCCATCGCAGCGTCCCTCCTCGCAAGGCGGACCGAAGATCCGGCCGCCGGGGTCCCGGTCAGGAGGGATGATGCCCCGCCAACGCGATCGATAACGTCCCGCTCCCGCCCCGCACCGACTACTCTGGTGCTGTGTGACCGGAGGCACATTCACGGGGCATGCGGCAGCCAGCAGTTTCGAGTACCCCATGAAACTCGTGAAAAACGCCGACAAGATCAGGCCGACCGCCGTGCGGGCACAACCCGAGGTCATCGCGATACGGCTGACGCGGAGCAGGGATGATTCCCGATCGACTCCGGCCGAATTGGCTCTTGCCGTTCACATCGAAAACAGCTAGGCGAAACACCACCTGAACATTTGTCGTATAAACTCTGCACCACAGCAGAAGTTGGCGCCCACAGCCCTGAACCCTGTCAGGAGCCCGTGAGGCAGGCCGCGCCCCGCACCCCTCGCTCACCAGAGCCCGGCCCCAGCCTGCTCCTGCCCTGAGAGCTGACAACGCCGTCCGCACCCAGCCCGCCCTCGCGCCACCGTGCCTGTCGAATGAGAGGCGTCCCACCATGCCGCTGCATGTACCCCCGGCTCCCGCGCCCGCCCTGCGCTCCGTCCTCACGGCACTCGGTTCCCCCACCGCGGTCCGCGAGGCCGGGTCCCCCGCACTGCGATCCGCCCAGGAGCCCGCGACCCCCGAGCTTCCGTTGCCGGTGCACGTCCTGGACCGGATCACCCCCGAGGGAATCTCCGCGACCAGGCTGGCCGGATGGCGCTTCCTGATCCGCTGCGGCGACCACGCGGTGGCGGCGGCCGAGACCATCCTGACCCCCGACGGCTGGACCTTCTCGCACTTCTTCGAGGGCCCCTACGTCGCCTCCACCGAGCGCGCGTTGCGTCAGGCGGAGGCCCTGAGCCAGCCGTACCAGCCGCGACTGCTGTCCATACCCAGCCTGTACATGCTCACGCTGTGGCTGCACGGCGACCTCTCCGACGACGGCGCCACCGGCCACCCCGCCGCCACCGACCTGCTCGTGCCGCTCGCGCCGGCCCCGCCCGGTATCGCGGCCCACCTTCCGCACCCGGTCGCCGACCTTCTCCCGGTCCTCACCCACCGGGTGACCCCGATCCGGCTCCTGGGCTCCCCCGCCTGACCGCCCGCCCGCCGATCGGCCTCGTACCCCGCTGCCGGAATCCCCGGCGACGGGATACGACGCCGTTCGGCCGTTCAGCCGCCGAAGACACTCGTACGTGGCGAAATCCGCTCGCACGACCCGCGTTCGCGACAGGGGGTCCCATCGGACTAGCCCCATCCGGCCAGTGCGAACCATCCGAAGAGGCGGTGCTGTCGGGATGAACCGCTCGTGCGTGTGACGCGTCTCCAACCGGTGAGAAGCGGTGCTGCGAAATCCCTGCGGAATCAGGCCCGTGGGGGAACACTGGTTTTGGACCGACTCGACAACGGGGGGCGGCCATGAAGAACACCATCAGCCGCGGGACACGTACGACAGCCGACAGCGACCACACGACAGAGCGAAAGATCCCATCAATGTGCCAGCACCAGCCACCGTGCCCGACAGCCGACTCCGCCGACCGGGAATCCGCCCGTCTCGTGGCGCACCACCCGGAGCAGGGCTGGAGCCTGCTGTGCAACGGCGTCCTGTTCTTCGAGGACACCGGTGAGCTCCTGCCGGACGGCCAGATCATCGCCCCGCACCGCCCGCTGGGCGCCGACCGGGTGGTGACCGCCGCCTGAGCACCACCGGGCGGCTTCGGCGAACCGCCCGCGGATCACCAGGGGCCGGCGCGCACGCCTGCGCGGACCGGCCCCGACGCGTGTCCGGGGCCGACAACTCCGGTGACCGGCCGGTGACACCGTCGCCGTCCCGGGAGCCGCCCGTCACGGCGCAGGTCCGGGCGCCTCCCCTCACCGACGGTGCACGGGACCGCCGACGGTCAGCCGCCGACGGGTCGGCGCGGATGCCGCGGCTGGTAGTCGAACCAGTCGAAGGCCGCGCTGCCCTCGGTGACGTACATGCCGATCACCCGCCCGGTGAAGCCGGCCGCGACCTGGGTGGACAGATAGCGCCCGTCGAGTTCGGCCAGCGCCAGCGTGCCCTCCGGGCCCTCGGCCGAAAAGGCGATCACGTCCGGGCCCGCCGCGCGGACCCCGGGCGCCGCCCGCACGCCGGTGGCCGGCCGGTCCGGATCCGTGACCGTGGGCGCGGGCACGTCGTCCGTGCGGATGTCCACGACCAGGGTGAGCGGTCCGGGCGGCACCGGGTGCTCCGCGATCCGCTGCCGCAGCGGCCCTATCCGGGCGACCACGCCCACCACTCCCCCGCCGATCTCCACGTCGTAGTGGTGCGCCTCGTCCAGCCGGACGGACAGGCCGGCCCGGCCCGAGCCCGCCTCGACGCGCGCCGCCACCCGGCAGTCGGGGTGCTGCTGCCTGCGTCCGACGAAGGTGTGGCCGGGCCGGTCGAGGCTGTCGCCGGTCGCGTGCAGCGTCAGCCGGCCGGGGTGTTCGCTCAGCGACCAGGAGCCCTCCGGCCTGCTGCGCGGGGAGATCCAGACCGGCGCCAGGGACGGCGCGTCGAAGTTGTCCCGGTCGGGCTGCGGCGGCAGGGGGTGCCAGGCCACGGGCGCCGGATGCCGCTCGCGCACCGGGCCGACCCGCGGCCACCCGTCCGCCCACTCCACCGGGGTCAGGAAGGTCTCCCTGCCGAGCACGTGGAACTCCGGGAACCATCCCCGGGGGCGGGTGCCGAGCAGCACCATCCACCAAGTGCCGTCGGCCGCCTGCACCAGGTCGGCGTGGCCCGTGCACTGGACGGGCAGGTCGGTGCCGCGGTGGGAGAGGACCGGGTTGTCCGGCGCGGGTTCCCAGGGGCCGCGCGGGGAGCGGGCGCGGGCGATCGAGACGCCGTGGCCGTGCCCGGTGCCGCCCTCGGCCAGCATGAGGTACCACCAGGCGCCGATCCGGTACAGGTGCGGCGCTTCGGGGTGCTGAAGCCCGGTCCCCGACCAGGCCGGCAGCGGCCCTTCCAGGACCTTGCCGGTCGCCGGGTCGATCCGGGCCACCCGCACCCCTGCGACGGCGCACCAGCAGGAGCCGTCGTCGTCCCAGGCGAGGTCGGGGTCGATCCCGGCCAGGTCGATCCAGACCGGGTCCGACCAGGGCCCCCGCGGATCCTCGGCGCTGACCAGGAAGGTGCCCCCGGCCGCTACGTTGGTGGTGATCACGTAGAAGCGGCCGTCGTGGTGGCGGATCGTCGGGGCGTAGATGCCGGCGGAGGCGGGCAGGTCGTCCGGCAGCTCCAACTGCCCCGACCGGTCCAGCACGTTGCCGATCTGCCGCCAGTGCACCAGGTCGCGGCTGTGGAACAACGGGACCCCTGGGAAGTACTCGAAGCTGGAGCACACCAGGTAGTGGTCCTCGCCCACCCGGCACACGCTGGGATCGGGGTGGAAGCCTCCGATCACGGGGTTCTCGTACGTCCGCACGGCGGTCGGTCCCTTCATTTCCCGTCATCCCTCGCTGAATCCCCGAAACTTTCGCCGCTGACGGCGAACCTTCCGGAGCCGCACTGTAGGTGCGGCTCCGGAAGGCGACAAGGGTGCGCGGGGCGCGGGCGGGCCGTCAGCGGCCCGTGGTCAGTTCCCTGAGCGCGACGTTGAGTTGGAGGACGTTCACCCGCGGCTCGCCGATGAAGCCGAGGGTGCGGCTCTCGGTGTGCTCCCGCACCAGGTGCTCGACCCGCGCCACGGACAGGTGGTTGCGTTCCGCCACCCGGTGCGCCTGGAGCAGCGCGTACGCCGGGGAGATGTCCGGATCCAGACCCGAACCCGAGGAGGTCACGGCGTCGGCCGGAACCTGGGAGGGCTTCACCTTGTAGTCGGACGTGGAGTTGACCCTGACCACCTCGGCCCGTGCCTGCTCGATGGCCTTGACCAGCTTGGGGTTGTCGGCGGCGAGGTTGGTGGCGCCGGAAAGGATCAGCTTGTACTGGGTGTTCAGGGTGTTCGTGCCCAGCCCAGCGGCCGGGCGCGGCTGGAAGTAGTCGAGGCCGTAGTGCTGTTGCCCGATCAGGGAGGAGCCCACGGCCCTGCCGCTCTCCCTGACCTCCGAGCCGTTCGCCCGGTGCCCGAGGAGGGCCTGGGCAACGCCCGTGACGACGAGCGGGTAGACGACGCCGGTGAGCAGGGTCAGCGCGAGCAGTGCCCGCAGGCCCGCCGCCAGCAGACGGCCGGTGTTCGCGAAGGACTGGTTCATGTGCGTCAGCCGATCCCGGGAATCAGGGAGATGATCAGGTCGATGAGCTTGATCCCGACGAAGGGCGCGATCAGCCCGCCGAGGCCGTAGACGGCGAGGTTGCGGCGGAGCATCCGGTCCGCGCTCGTCGGCCGGTAGCGCACACCCCGCAGGGCGAGCGGCACCAGCGCGATGATGACCAGCGCGTTGAAGACGACCGCGGACAGGATCGCCGAGTCCGGCGAGGACAGCTGCATGATGTTCAGCTTGTCCAGGCCCGGGTAGACCGCGGCGAACAGGGCCGGGATGATCGCGAAGTACTTCGCCACGTCGTTGGCGATGGAGAACGTCGTGAGCGCGCCGCGGGTGATCAGGAGCTGCTTGCCGATCTCGACGATCTCGATCAGCTTGGTCGGGTCGGAGTCGAGGTCGACCATGTTGCCGGCCTCCTTGGCGGCCGACGTACCGGTGTTCATCGCCACGCCGACGTCGGCCTGGGCCAGCGCGGGCGCGTCGTTGGTGCCGTCACCGGTCATCGCGACCAGCTTGCCGCCGCTCTGCTCGCGCCTGATCAGGGCCATCTTGTCCTCGGGCGTGGCCTCGGCGAGGAAGTCGTCGACACCGGCCTCGTCCGCGATCGCCCGGGCGGTCAGCGGGTTGTCGCCCGTGATCATGACGGTTTTGATGCCCATCCGGCGCAGTTCGGCGAAGCGTTCCCGCATGCCGTCCTTGACCACGTCCTTGAGGTGGATGACGCCCAGGACCCGGGCGCCGTCCTGGTCCTGCGCGGCGACCAGCAGCGGTGTGCCGCCAGCCGCGGAGATCTCCTTCGAGAGGCGGTCGGCGTCCTCGGCGATCCGCCCGTCCTGCTCCTCGACCCAGGCGATGACGGATCCCGTCGCGCCCTTGCGGATCCTGCGGCCGTCCACGTCCACGCCGGACATCCGGGTCTGGGCGGTGAACGCGATCCACTCGGCTCCGGCCAGTTCGCCCTGGTGCCGCTCGCGCAGCCCGTACTTCTCCTTGGCCAGCACCACCACGGAGCGGCCCTCGGGCGTCTCGTCGGCCAGCGAGGAGAGCTGGGCGGCGTCCGCCAGTTCGGCGGCGGTGGTACCGCGCACCGGGACGAACTCCGCGGCCCGGCGGTTGCCGAGGGTGATCGTGCCGGTCTTGTCCAGCAGCAGCGTCGACACGTCACCGGCGGCCTCCACCGCCCGTCCCGACATCGCCAGCACATTGCGCTGGACCAGCCGGTCCATGCCCGCGATGCCGATGGCCGACAGCAGCGCGCCGATCGTCGTCGGGATCAGGCAGACCAGCAGCGCGACCAGCACCACCATGGTCAGGTGCGTGCCCGCGTAGTCGGCGAACGGCGGCAGTGTGGCGCAGGCGAGGAGGAAGACGATCGTCAGCGAGGCGAGCAGGATGTTCAGCGCGATCTCGTTGGGCGTCTTCTGCCGGGCGGCGCCCTCGACGAGGCCGATCATCCGGTCGATGAAGGTCTCACCGGGCTTGGTGGTGATCTTGATGACGATACGGTCGGACAGCACTTTGGTGCCCCCGGTCACCGCGGACCGGTCGCCGCCGGACTCGCGGATCACGGGCGCCGACTCGCCGGTGATGGCCGACTCGTCGACCGAGGCGACGCCCTCGACGACGTCCCCGTCGCCGGGGATGACGTCGCCCGCCTCGCACACGACGAGGTCGCCGACGTGCAGCTCGGTGCCGGGGACCTCGGTCCCGTCCACCCGGTGCGCCACGGTGTCGGTCTTGGCCCGGCGCAGGGTCTCCGCCTGCGCCTTGCCACGGCCCTCGGCGACCGCCTCGGCGAGGTTGGCGAAGACGACGGTCAGCCACAGCCAGGCGCTGATCGCCCAGCCGAACCAGTCGCCCGGCCTGGTGAGGGAGAAGGCGGTGGTCAGCAGCGAGCCGATCCACACCACGAACATCACCGGTGACTTGACCATCACCCGTGGATCGAGCTTGCGGAAGGCGTCGGGCAGCGACCTGACCAGCTGCCGGGCGTCGAAGAGACCGGCACCGACCCGGCTTGGGCCGGACGGGTGCCCGGTGGGCACGTCGCTGTGCGGTGCCCGGGTCCTGGTGACTGCGGACATGGAGTCCTCGTGGTTCCGTGTGGAGGTGGTCATCACGCCAGCCCCTCGGCGAGCGGGCCCAGTGCGAGGGCCGGGAAGTACGTCAGACCGACGACGATCAGGACGGCGCCCACCAACATGCCGGTGAACAGCGGTTTCTCGGTGCGCAGGGTGCCCGCGGTGACCGGCACCGGCTGCTGCGCGCCCAGGGAGCCGGCCAGGGCGAGGACGAACACCATGGGCAGGAAGCGGCCGAGCAGCATGGCGAGCCCGGTCGTGGTGTTGAACCAGTCGGTGTTGGCGTTCAGGCCGGCGAAGGCCGAGCCGTTGTTGTTCGCGGCCGAGGTGTAGGCGTACAGCACTTCGGAGAATCCGTGCGCCCCCGGGTTGAGCGCCGAGTGCGGCGGGGTCGGCAGGGCCATCGAGAAGGCACTGAACACCAGCACCAGCGCCGGGGTGATCAGGATGTAGACGGCGGCCAGCTTGATCTCCCGGGAGCCGATCTTCTTGCCCAGGTACTCGGGTGTGCGCCCGACCATCAGACCGGCGATGAAGACCGCGATAACGGCCATGATCAGGATGCCGTACAGGCCGGAGCCGACTCCGCCGGGCGCGATCTCGCCGAGCATCATGCCGAGCATCGCGATCCCGCCGCCGAACCCGGTGAGCGAGGAGTGCGCGGCGTCGACGGCGCCGGTAGAGGTGAGCGTGGTCGACGCCGCGAAGATCGAGGAGGCGCCGATGCCGAACCGGACCTCCTTGCCCTCCATCGCGCCGCCCGCGATCCGCAGCGCGCCTTCGTGGTGGGCGAACTCGCTCCACATCATCAGGGAGACGAAGGCGAGCCAGATGGTGGCCATCGCCGCGAGGATGGCGTAGCCCTGCCGGACCGAGCCGACCATGACGCCGAACGTCCGGGTCAGGGCGAAGGGGATCACCAGGATCAGGAAGATCTCGAAGAGGTTGGAGAACGGGGTCGGGTTCTCGAAGGGGTGGGCGCTGTTGGCGTTGAAGTAGCCGCCGCCGTTGGTGCCCAGTTCCTTGATGGCCTCCTGGGAGGCCACCGCGCCGCCGTTCCACTGCTGCGCGCCGCCGAAGAACTGGCCGACCTCGTGGATCCCTGAGAAGTTCTGGATCACCCCGCAGGCCACCAGCACGATCGCGGCGACCGCGGCCAGCGGGAGGAGGATGCGCACGGTGCCGCGCACCAGGTCGGCCCAGAAGTTGCCCAGTTCACCAGTGCGGGACCGAGCGAAGCCGCGCACCAGGGCCACGGCCACCGCCATGCCGACGGCGGCGGAGGCGAAGTTCTGCACGGCGAGACCGGCGGTCTGCACCACGTGCCCCATGGTCTGCTCGCCCGCGTACGACTGCCAGTTGGTGTTGGTGACGAAGGACGCGGCGGTGTTGAAGGCCTGGGCGGGGCCGACGGACCGGAAGCCGAGCGAGAGCGGCAGCACGCCCTGGATCCGCTGGAGCAGGTACAGGAAGAGGACACCGGCCAGGGAGAAGGCGAGCACGGCGCGGATGTACGCGGGCCAGCGCATCTCCGCGTCCGGATCCGCGCCGACGGCCCGGTAGATCCATCTCTCGACCCGCAAGTGGCGCTGCGCGCGGTAGACGCCGGCCATGTAGGTGCCCAGCGGTACGTAGGCGAGCGCCAGCGCGGCCATGAGAGCGAGCAACTGGAGCACTCCGGCGAGTACGGGACTCATGACGCTGCTCAGAACCTCTCCGGGAAGATCAGGGCGAGGACGAGATAGCCCAGCAGGGCGACGGCCACGACCAGGCCGACGATGTTCTCGGCGGTCACAGCTTCGTCACCCCCTTGACGGCGAGGGCCACGAGCGCGAACACCGCGAGCGTGACGACGACGAAGGCCACATCGGCCATCGCGAACTCCTGGAGTGAGAGACGAACGGACATCAACGATTCGAGGAAACGACCTCCTCTGCCCGATTCCGACCACCGTTGACGGCTCTCATACGGCGGCACACCCACCCTTGACGGACCCCTGACGACGCGCCACCCGACCGCGTCGGCGGAGTGTCGTCAAGAACCGGCCCAGGCGCGTCAGGGGGGTGTCAAGGGCAGGTGCCGAAGCCCTCGGCGGGCTCTAACGTCGAGCACATGGGACACCGCGACGACGAGCGAACCGGCACCGATCCGGTGCCGCGGGAACCCGGCCGCGAGGCCCGCACCCATCCGTGGGCGCGGGAGCTGCGCACCTCGGTCGGCTGCTCCGTGGCGCTGCTGGCCCTGCTGCTCCTGATCGACTGGGGCACGGGCAGCCTCACCTGGTGGCGCGGGGTCCTCTGGTTCACGCTCGCGGTGCTGCTCTTCGTGGTGCTGTGCCCGCCCCGCGTCCGCGCCGGCCGGGGCTGGATCGCCTCCCGGTCGCTGCTGCGCAGCCGCCTGGTCCGTACCGACCTGCTGGTGTCGGTGCGCGCGGTCGACGGTGTCTGCCGGCGGCTGGTGCTGCTGGACTCCCTCGGCGGGCGGGTGGAGCTGGATCCCGAGGTCCTGGTGGACCATCCCGACGTCTGGTACCGCCTCGACGAGGACGCCCGGCGGTGTGTGGCGGCGGGCAGGCTCCAGTGCGGGACGGACGAGCTGCGCGACATCTCCGAGCAGGTGGACCGGGAGACCGCGCTGGCGGTGTTCCGGGTCTCGGGGCTGGAGTCATGACGCTGGGTGTCCGCCCTGGGCTCCGGCGCCGTGTCTCCCCCGGATGGCCGAAGGTGCGGTGAAGCTGCGTGTCCGCTGGTCCTGAAGTGACGTCGGGGTCGTCACGGCCGCTCTTGACAGAAGATTGACGCCTGCTCACCCGGGTACTCGTGAGCCCCTGCGTCACTCTCCGCATACGCTGGTGACCCGTCCGCGTGACGGCCCGGTCCGCACGCGAGCCACACCTCAGGAGCAGGGGCATGGCGACCACCGAGCACCCTCCCAGTCGTCTGCGCGCCTGGATGCTGGAGGGCCTGTCCGACATGGGCAAGGGCATTCAGCAGGCCCCGCACGCCCTGCCGGAGCCCCCGCACAAGGGACAGCGGTGGTGGAGGGTGATGTGCCTGACCGGCGTGGACTACTTCTCCACGCTCGGATACCAGCCGGGCATCGCGGCGCTGGCGGCCGGGCTGCTGTCGCCGATCGCCACCCTCGTGCTGGTCCTCGTCACCCTCGCGGGTGCCCTGCCGGTGTACCGCAGGGTGGCGGCGGAGAGCCCGCACGGCGCGGGCTCGATCGCGATGCTGGAGCGGCTGCTGTCGTTCTGGCAGGGCAAGCTGTTCGTGCTGACCCTGCTCGGCTTCGCCGCCACCGACTTCCTGATCACCATGACGCTGTCGGCCGCGGACGCCTCGACCCACCTGGTGGAGAACCCGCACCTGACGGCCGCGCTGCACAGCCACCAGATGCTGATCACGCTGCTGCTCATCGCGCTGCTCGGCGCGGTCTTCCTCAAGGGCTTCGTGGAGGCGATCGGCGTCGCCTTCGTCCTGGTCGGGATCTATCTCGCGCTGAACGCCGTCGTGGTGGCCGTCGGTCTGTGGCACGCCCTGACCGCCGGTCATGTGGTCACCGACTGGACCAGCGCGCTGACCGCCCAGCACGGCAATGTCTTCCTCATGGTCGGCGTGGCCCTGCTCGTCTTCCCCAAGCTCGCACTCGGCCTGTCCGGCTTCGAGACCGGCGTCGCCGTCATGCCGCACGTGCGGGGCGACCCGGACGACACCGAGGAGCGGCCCACCGGCCGGATCCGGGACACCAGGAAGCTGCTCACCACGGCCGCGCTGATCATGAGCTGCTTCCTGATCGCGACCAGCTTCATCACCACGCTGCTGATCCCGGCGCCGGAGTTCAAGGCCGGCGGCCAGGCCAACGGCCGTGCCCTGGCCTATCTGGCGCACGAGTACCTCGGCAACACCTTCGGCACCGTCTACGACGTCTCGACCATCCTGATCCTGTGGTTCGCGGGCGCCTCCGCGATGGCCGGGCTGCTCAACCTGATGCCGCGGTACCTGCCCCGCTACGGAATGGCCCCGCACTGGGCGCGGGCGGTCCGCCCGATGGTCATCGTCTTCACTCTGATCGGCTTCCTGGTCACCTGGATCTTCGACGCCAACGTCGACAAGCAGGGCGGCGCGTACGCCACGGGCGTGCTCGTGCTGATCAGCTCCGCTGCGATCGCGGTGACCATCGCCGCCCGCAGGGCCGGCCAGCGCAAATGGACCATCGCGTTCGGGGTCATCTCGGCCGTGTTCCTGTACACGACCGTCGTCAACGTCATCGAGCGTCCCGACGGTGTGAAGATCGGCGCCTGCTTCATCGCCGGGATCATCCTGGTCTCGCTGCTGTCGCGGCTCGCGCGCTCCTTCGAGCTGCGGGTGACGAGCGTGACGCTGGACGCCATGGCGGAACGGTTCGTCAGAGACATCGCCAGCCGCAAGATCCGCTTCATCGCCAAGGAGCCCGAGCGGCAGGCCAAGTCCGAGTACCGCGACAAGATCGAGCAGATCCGCAGCGACAGCGACATCCCGCTCACGGAGGACTTCGTCTTCGTCGAGGTGACGGTCACCGACCCCTCGGAGTTCGAGGCCGGCCTGACCGTGCGCGGCGAGGTCAGGCACGACCGGTACCGCGTGCTGGCCCTGGAGTCCGCGGCCGTCCCGAACGCCCTGGCCGCGCTCCTCCTCCACGTCCGGGAGATGACCGGCCGCACCCCGCACATCTACTTCGAGTGGACCGAGGGCAACCCGTTCGCCAACTTCCTGCGGTTCTTCCTCTTCGGCCAGGGCGAGGTCGCGCCGGTCACGCGCGAGGTGCTGCGCGAGGCGGAGCCGGACCGCGCCAAGCGGCCGCGGGTGCACACCGGCTGAGCCGCGCCCGCGAACGGCCCACCCCCAGGTCAGCCCCACGCCGTGCGCGGCCCTATCGTGACCGGCATGCAGTCCTACACGATCGGGCAGGCGGCCCGGCTGCTCGGCGTCAGCCCGGACACCGCGCGCCGCTGGGCGGACGCGGGCCGGATGGCCACCCACCGCGACGACAGCGGACGCCGGCTCATCGACGGCCGGGACCTCGCCGCGTTCTCGGTCGAGCTGGCCCGGACCGGCGGTGGCGAGGAGGGCCCCTCGTACACGTCGGCCCGCAACGCCTTCGCCGGCATCGTGACCGCCATCAAACTCGGCGACGTCGCCGCCCAGGTCGAGATCCAGGCGGGACCGCACCGCCTCGTCTCCCTGCTGACCCGGGAGGCCGTGGAGGAACTGGGTCTGGAGGTCGGCATGGAGGCCACCGCCCGCGTGAAGTCGACGAACGTGCACATCGACCGCACGTAGCAGAACCGCCTCACACCCGGGTACGCCCGCGACAGCCGCCGTCCACGCGTATCGCCCGGACACCGCTGACGTACCGCGCGCCGCAGCGGTCCTGCGGCAGGACCAGCTGAGGGCCGGCGCCGTCGAGCCGGGAGCCGTCGATGGTCACCGCGAGCAGGACCGGAGCGTCGGCGAAGTCGGGATCGATCTCGGCCCACGACAGCAGCGCGTGATGCCCGTCGGCGGCCGTGACCGCGATCAGGAAGCGCAGCCGGTCCTTGCGCCGGGCCGGGTCGAAACCGGGCCCCGCCGCGGACAGCACGTCGTACAGGCGCGGACCGGTGAACCGGTGGTGCTGCACTCCGGTGGTGGCGCAGTCGAAGGCGACTCCCACCCCGTGCTGCGGCCACCCGAGCAGATCCCGCACGGTCAGCCGGGCCGGGCGGGCGAGGTCGCCGGTCAGGTCGAGCTCCGCGAGCGTCACGGGCACCACCTCCTGAGTGTCCGTACCCGAACGACCGCCCCGTACAAACGCACATGCAAGCCATGCTTCACGTATCGCCAGCTTGTGCAATGCAACAAGGCCCTTACACCTGGCAATTGCGGCAGTATGATCGCGGCACGGCCGTGTGAGCGGTCGTGGCAGGGCGCGACAGCTTCTTCCGTGCAGAGCCAGAGGAGTAGATCCGAGATGACCCGTTCCACGCGGCGGACCAGGATGCTGAAGTCGGGAGTTGTGGCGGCCGCGGCGTTGCTGGCTCTCAGCGCCTGCTCCTCCTCGTCCTCCGACGACTCGTCCTCGGCCGGGTCCGGCACGTCGGAGGCCGCCGCGCCGACGCTGTCCGGCACCGTGACCGTCTTCGCCGCCGCCTCGCTGAAGGAGAGCTTCACCACGCTCGGCAAGCAGTTCGAGCAGCAGCACCCGGGTACCAAGGTCACCTTCAACTTCGGCGGCAGCGACAGCCTCGCCGCGAGCATCACCTCCGGTGCCCCCGCCGACGTGTTCGCCGCCGCCAGCACCAAGACCATGGCGATCGTGACCGACAAGGAGGACGCGGCCGGCACCCCGGTCACCTTCGTCCGCAACCAGCTCGAGATCGCGACCGCGCCGGGCAACCCGGACAAGATCTCCTCGCTGAAGGACCTCACCGGGCCCGCCCTGAAGGTCGTCCTGTGCGACAGGACCGTGCCCTGCGGCGCCGCCGCCCAGAAGGTACTGGACGCGAGCCACCTCAAGCTGACCCCGGTCTCCTACGAGCAGGACGTCAAGAGCGCCCTGACCAAGGTCGAGCTGAAGGAGGCCGACGCGGCCCTCGTCTACAAGACCGATGTGAAGGCCGCCGCCGGCAGGGTCCAGGGCGTGGAGTTCCCCGAGTCGGCCGAGGCCGTCAACGACTACCCGATCACCCTGCTCAAGAACGCGCCCAACGCCACCGCGGCCAAGGCGTTCGTCGAGCTGGTGACGTCGGCCGAGGGCCAGAAGGTCCTGACCGGGGCCGGGTTCCTGAAGCCGTGACCGAGATCGACGAGGCCCGCGCCGTGCCCCGCAAGAACGGGTCGCGGCGCGGCCGCGCGCTCGGCGGGGCCCCGCTGCCCCTGCTGGTCCCCGCCCTGGTCGGCCTGGCCTTCCTGCTGCTGCCGCTGATCGCGCTGCTGATCCGGGCCCCCTGGCGCAGCCTGCCGGACCAGCTGACCAGCGCCGAGGTGTGGCAGGCGCTCCAGTTGTCCCTGGTCAGCGCCACCGCCGCCACCGCGGTGAGCCTGGTGCTCGGCGTCCCGCTGGCCTGGCTGCTGGCCCGTACGGACTTCCCTGGACGCGGATTCGTCCGGGCGCTGGTCACGCTGCCGCTCGTGCTGCCCCCGGTCGTGGGCGGTGTGGCCCTGCTGCTGGCCCTGGGGCGCAACGGTGTCGTCGGGCAGTGGCTGGACTCCTGGTTCGGAATCACGCTGCCGTTCACCACGGCCGGGGTGGTGGTCGCGGAGGCGTTCGTGGCCATGCCGTTCCTCGTGATCAGCGTCGAGGGCACGTTGCGGGCCGCCGACCCGCGCTACGAGGAGGCGGCCACGACGCTGGGCGCATCCCGCTTCACCGCGTTCCGCCGGGTCACCCTGCCGCTGATCGCGCCGGGCATCGCCGCGGGCGCCGTGCTCGCCTGGGCGCGGGCACTCGGCGAGTTCGGCGCGACGATCACCTTCGCCGGCAACTTCCCCGGCCGTACGCAGACCATGCCGCTGGCCGTCTACCTGGCCCTGCAGAACGACCCGGCGGCGGCGATCGCCCTGAGCCTGGTGCTGCTCGCGGTGTCGATCGCCGTACTGGCGGGTCTGCGGGACCGTTGGATGACGGCCTCCTGATGAATCCGCCGTCGATCCCGAGCCGCCCCGTATCCCAGGACGTTCACCTCATGACCGACATCGACCGGACCACTGCCGGCGTACGTGCCGAGGGCGTGCCCGGGGAGGGCCTGGACGCCCGCCTCGTCGTCGACCGCGGCGGCTTCCGCCTGGACGTCGCGCTCACCGCCGCCCCCGGCGACGTGGTGGCACTGCTTGGCCCGAACGGCGCCGGGAAGACGACGGCTCTGCGCGCGCTGGCGGGCCTGGTCCCGCTCACCGGCGGCCATCTGCGCCTGGACGGCGCCGCGCTGGACCGCACGCCGCCGGAGGCACGCCCGGTCGGCGTGGTCTTCCAGGACTACCTGCTGTTCCCGCACCTGTCGGCCCTGGACAACGTGGCGTTCGGGCCGCGCTGCCGGGGCGCGTCCAAGGCCGAGGCCCGCGCGCAGGCCGCGCGGTGGCTGGACCGGATGGGACTGGCCGACCACACCGGTGCCAAGCCCCGCCGCCTCTCCGGCGGCCAGGCGCAGCGCGTGGCCCTGGCCCGCGCCCTGGCCACCGGGCCCCGGCTGCTACTGCTCGACGAACCGCTCGCCGCGCTCGACGCCCGCACCCGGCTGGAGGTCCGCGCCCAGCTGCGCCGACACCTGGCCGAGTTCGAGGCCGTCGCCGTCCTGGTCACCCATGACCCGCTGGACGCGATGGTGCTGGCCGACCGGCTGGTCGTCGTCGAGCACGGCCGTGTCGTCCAGGAGGGCACGCCGTCGGAGATCGCCCGCCATCCGCGCACCGACTACGTCGCGCAGCTCGTGGGCCTGAACCTCTACCGCGGTGAGGCGGAGGGCCACTGCGTCCGTCTCGCGGCCGGTCCCGCCATCACCACCACCGAGGACCTGACGGGAGAGGTCTTCGTGGCCTTCCCGCCGAGCGCGGTCACTCTCCACCGGGATCGCCCCTCGGGCTCCAGCGCGCGCAACCTGTGGCACTGCGAGGTCGCCGGTCTTGAGACCCATGGCGACCAGATCCGCGCCGACCTGACCGGCGAACTCGCCCTCACCGCGGACCTGACCACGGTCGCGGCCGCCGAGCTGGAACTGCACCCGGGCGCGGCGGTCTGGGCGACGGTCAAGGCGGCGCAGACCCACGCCTACCCGGCCTGAGGCACCGGTCGCCCTACGGTGGGTGATCACCACGTCCCCCACCCACCGCGAGGCACGCCCATGAGCCTGAGCATGCGCAACCAGTTGCCCGGCACGGTCACCACCGTCACCCCCGGCGAGGCGATGGCCCTCGTTCACGTGCGCCTGGACGGAGGCGGACAGCTCACGTCCGCGATCACCAGGGACGCCGTCGAGGACCTGCGTCTGACCGAGGGCAGCGCCGTACGCGCCCTGGTGAAGTCGACGGAGGTGTCCCTGGCGACCGGGCCGGTCGAGGGCCTGTCCATCCGCAACCGGCTGCCGGGCACCGTCACCGGGATCGCCCTGG
Organism: Streptomyces sp. NPDC004721; assembly: GCF_053601495.1. Taxonomy (NCBI): domain Bacteria; kingdom Bacillati; phylum Actinomycetota; class Actinomycetes; order Kitasatosporales; family Streptomycetaceae; genus Streptomyces; species Streptomyces sp. NPDC004721. Next base: position 14,215 of record NZ_JBSGBZ010000074.1, on the reverse strand, counting down.
GCGCGGCCATGGCGTCCGTCCGGGTCGAGGTGGAGGGCGGCGAGCTGACCGCCGCGATCACCAGGGACGCCGCCACGGAACTCGGCCTGGCGACGGGCACACGCGTCACCGCCCTGATCAAGTCGACCGAGGTCTCCCTGGCCACCGTGTGACACGCCGGGAAAAGCCCTGGGGCCCCCGCCCGGATCGGACGGGAGCCCCATAAGCCGCTCGATCAGTCCTCGTACGCGTCCAGCGGCGGGCAGGAGCAGACGAGGTTGCGGTCACCGAAGGCCTGGTCGATCCGGCGCACCGGCGGCCAGTACTTGTCGGCCACCGAGACCCCGGCCGGGAAGACGGCCTCCTCACGGGTGTAGCCGTGCTGCCACTCCCCGCCGAGCGCGGCGGCGGTGTGCGGGGCGCCGTACAGCGGGTTGTCGTCCGCCGGCCACTGGCCGGAACCGACCTTCTCGATCTCGGCGCGGATCGCGATCATCGCGTCGCAGAACCGGTCCAGCTCGGCCAGGTCCTCGGACTCGGTCGGCTCGATCATCAGCGTGCCGGCCACCGGGAACGACATCGTCGGCGCGTGGAAGCCGTAGTCGATCAGCCGCTTGGCCACGTCGTCCACGCTCACCCCGGTCGCCTTGGTCAGCGGGCGCAGGTCGATGATGCACTCGTGGGCGACCAGGCCGCCGGGACCGGTGTAGAGCACCGGGTAGTGCGGCTCGAGGCGCTTGGCGACGTAGTTGGCGCTGAGCACGGCGACCTGCGTGGCCCGCTTGAGGCCCTCGCCGCCCATCAGGCGGACGTAGGCCCAGGAGATCGGCAGGATGCCTGCCGAGCCCCACGGCGCGGCCGAGATCGGGCCGACTCCGGTCTCCGGGCCGGCGTCGGGCTGGAGCGGGTGGTTGGGCAGGTACGGCGCCAGGTGGGAGCGCACACCGACCGGGCCGACGCCGGGACCGCCGCCGCCGTGCGGGATGCAGAACGTCTTGTGCAGGTTCAGGTGGGAGACGTCGCCGCCGAAGTGGCCCGGCTTGGCGAGGCCCACCAGGGCGTTGAGGTTGGCGCCGTCGACGTACACCTGGCCGCCGGCCTCGTGGACCTGCGCGCAGATGTCGGCGACGTGCTCCTCGAACACGCCGTGCGTGGACGGGTAGGTGATCATCAGCACGGCCAGCTGCTCGCGGTACTGCTCGATCTTCGCCCGCAGGTCCTCGACGTCGATCTCGCCGTCCTCGGAGGTCTTGACGACGATGACCTTCATGCCGGCCATCACGGCGCTGGCGGCGTTGGTGCCGTGCGCGGAGGACGGGATGAGGCAGATGGTGCGCTGCTCGTCGCCGTTGGCACGGTGGTAACCGCGCACGGCGAGCAGACCGGCCAGCTCGCCCTGGGAGCCGGCGTTCGGCTGAAGGGAGACCTTGTCGTAGCCGGTGACCTCGGCGAGACGTTCCTCCAGCTCGCGGATGAGGGTGAGGTAGCCCTGCGCCTGCTCGGCGGGCACGAAGGGGTGCAGCTGCCCGAACTCCGGCCAGGTGACCGGCTCCATCTCGGTCGTCGCGTTGAGCTTCATGGTGCACGAGCCCAGCGGGATCATGCCGCGGTCGAGCGCGTAGTCGCGGTCGGACAGCCGGCGCAGGTAGCGCAGCATCGCGGTCTCGGACCGGTACTGGTGGAAGACCGGGTGGGTGAGGTAGGCGTCGTCGCGCAGCAGCGCCTCGGGCAGCGCGTCCTCGGCGGCGGCGTCCAGCGCCTCGATGTCGCCCCCGACGCCGAAAGCGGCCCACACGGCGCGCAGCCGGTCCCGGGTGGTGGTCTCGTCGCAGGCGACCGAGACGTGGTCGGCGTCGACCAGGCGCAGGTTCACGCCGCCCTCGCGGGCCGCGGCGACGACCTCGGCGGCACGCCCCTCCGCCTTGACGGTCAGGGTGTCGAAGTACGCGCCGTGCACGACCTCGAGACCGCCGGCCTCGAGACCCTCGGCGAGGACCGTGGCGTAGCGGTGGGTACGCAGCGCGATGTCCCGCAGGCCCTCGGGGCCGTGGTAGACCGCGTACATGCCGGCCATGACGGCGAGCAGCACCTGGGCGGTGCAGATGTTGCTGGTGGCCTTCTCGCGGCGGATGTGCTGCTCACGGGTCTGCAGGGCGAGGCGGTACGCCTTGTTGCCGTCGGCGTCGACGGAGACGCCGACCAGGCGGCCGGGCAGGCTGCGCGCGAACTTCTCGCGCACCGCCATGTAGCCGGCGTGCGGGCCGCCGAAGCCCATCGGCACACCGAAGCGCTGGGTGGTGCCGACTGCGATGTCCGCGCCGAGCTCGCCGGGCGACTTCAGCAGGGTGAGCGCGAGCAGGTCGGCGGCGATGGTGACCACGGCGCCCAGCTCGTGTGCCTGGTCGATGACGGGCTTCAGGTCGCGCACGGCACCGGAGGCGCCCGGGTACTGCAGGAGCACGCCGTTGATCTCGCGCTCGGCGATCTCGGCGGGGATGCCCGCGCCCAGGTCGGCGACGACGACCTCGACGCCGGTCGGCTCGGCGCGGGTCTCGATGACGGCGATGGTCTGCGGCAGCGCGTCCGCGTCGACCAGGAACAGGCCCTTCTTGTTCTTGCCCATGCGCCGGGACAGCGCCATGGCCTCGGCGGCGGCGGTGCCCTCGTCGAGCAGCGACGCGCCGGAGGTCGGCAGACCGGTCAGGTCGGCGACCACGGTCTGGAAGTTCAGCAGCGCCTCGAGGCGGCCCTGGGAGATCTCCGGCTGGTAGGGGGTGTAGGCGGTGTACCAGGCCGGGTTCTCCATGACGTTGCGCAGGATGACCGGCGGGGTGAAGGTCCCGTAGTAGCCGAGTCCGATCATCGAGCCGAGGACCTGGTTGCGGTCGGCGAGGGAGCGCAGCTCGGCCAGCACCTCGGCCTCGGTGCGGGCGCCGGGCAGGTCGAGCGCGTCGGCGTTCTTGATCACATCGGGCACCGCGGCGGCGGTGAGCTCGTCGAGCGAGCCGTAGCCGACCTGCGCGAGCATCTTGGCCCGCGCCTCCTGGTCGGGCCCGATGTGGCGCTGTTCGAAGGGGATGCCCTGTTCGAGCTCGGAGAGCGGAATGCGCTGGGCGGTCATTGCGGAGGCCTCCTGGTCTGACACGACCTTCGAGGGACACCCCGGCACGGGTGCCCCGACGGCCTCCCCCTCTGTCATCTCAACCTGAGAGCTTCACCGGGCCGCCCGAGGGCTCCCGGTTTTCACCGTCGGTGAGAGCGGAAGCCGTCGACAACCGCTCTGCTTTCCAGAGTGACCTCGTCCGTGCGGTACGTGGGCCTGAGAGATTCCGGGGAGGATTTGCTCCTTCGGCGCCCCCGGTGGTGCCGGAGGGCTCTCCCGCACGGGGTCAGCAGCCGTTGCCAGAGTACCAGCGGGCCGGCCGCACGGGTCTTCGAGTGGCCGCCATGCTGAATGTGCTCTTTTGTAGTGGTTACGGATGAGTTGCGACCACGTGGAGGGACAGTGCAGACGGAGATCGATCCGCGCAACCTGATCGGCCGCAAGGCGTTCGACCGCAGCGGCCACAAGATCGGCACGGTGGACGAGGTCTACCTCGACGACGCGACCGGTGTGCCGGAGTGGGCGGCCATACGCACCGGCTTGTTCTCCCGGGACGCCTTCGTCCCCCTGGAGCCCAGCGAACTGGTCGAGGGCGCCCTGCGCGTCCCCTTCGACCGCGCACTGATCAAGGAGGCCCCCGACTTCGGCGTGGGCCGCCATCTGTCCCCGGAGCAGGAACTGCAGCTCTACCACCACTACGGCCTCGACGTGGCCCCTCCGCCGACCGTTCCGGACCACCACTTCGGCAAGCTGGCAGGCTCCGGCTCGGGCCCGGACGAGAGCTGAGCCGGCGGGACCGGAGGTACCGAAGGAACCAGCGGAAGAGGCTCGGCCGGCTCCAGGTCCGGGTCGTCCATGAGGAAGGTGCGTACCCGGCCCGGCGCGGAGTCGGGGGTCTCGAAGCGCACGGTGACGCGGCCGAGACCGCTGCCCTGCACCCATCCGTGGCCGTACTCGGCGTGCCGTACGTCGTGGCCCGCCGGCCACCGCCGCTCGGTGGGTGCCGGCTGCCGCTCGGCGGGTTCCTCCGGCCGCTCCTCGACCGGGCCCTTCGCCTGCGCGCCCGCGGCCTGCGCGAACAGGTCCTCCTGGGTGTAGTCGGCGAGCCCGGACACGCCCACGCCGAGCAGCCGTACGCCGCCGGTGGTGTCCACGGAGTCCAGCAGCCGGGCGGCCGCCTCCCGTATCACCGCGGGGTCGTCGGTGGGTCCGCGCAGGGTCTCGGAGCGGGTCAGGGTGGAGAAGTCGTAACGGCGCACCTTCAGCACGATGGTGCGCCCCGACAGACCGGCCCCGCGCAGCCGCCGCACGCACCGGTCGGCCAGTCGCTGCACCTCCAGGGCCACCCGGACGCGGTCGTGGATGTCCACGTCGTAGGTGTCCTCGACGGACACCGACTTCGTCTCGCGCTCGGCGACGACGGGACGCTCGTCGTGGGCCAGCGCCATCGCGTACAGCGCGTGCCCGTGCGCTTTGCCGAGCAGCCGTACGAGCTCGTCCTCGCCGGCCTCGGCGATCTCCTCGACGGTGTGGATCCCGGCCCGCCGCAGATGGTCGCCCGTGGCCGGGCCCACCCCCGGCAGGGTCCGCACGGACAGCGGACCGAGCAGGGCCCGCTCGGTGCCGGGCTCGATGAGCACCAGCCCGTCGGGCTTGGCCTGCTCGGAGCCGATCTTGGCGAGCATCTTGGCGGCGGCCAGCCCCACGGACCCCGTGAGCCCCGTGACGGCCCGGATGTCGGCACGCAGCTTCGTCCCCGCCAGCCGGGCTGACTCCGCGTCCCAGGCGGCTCCCCCGGCCTCCAGGTCCACGAACGCCTCGTCCAGGCTCAGCGGCTCCACGAGGGGCGACAGCGCCCGCAGGAGGCCCATCACCCGCTCGCTGATGGAGCGGTAGAAGGCGAAGCGCGGCACGAGGTACGCGGCGTTCGGCGCCAGCCGCCTCGCCTGGGCCATGGGCATCGCGGAGTGAACGCCGAAGACGCGCGCCTCGTACGACGCCGTGGCCACCACCCCGCGCGGTCCCAGCCCGCCCACGACCACGGCCTTCCCGCGCAGACTCGGCTTGGACGCCTGCTCCGCGGAGGCGAAGAAGGCATCCATGTCGAGATGGAGGATCGTGGGTGCGGTTCTCACATCTACGATGCTGCACCACGCCACTGACAATGCCCCGGTTCCGGCGGCACCCGTACGGGCTCTCGAAGCCGGTCCGGGGGCCGAGCGGGCTGATCGGGCTGATGGGGTCAGGTCGGTGACCGAAACGACCGAAGCCGGCCGAGGGGCCGCTCAGACGGCCCGGTTGCGCCGCCGGGCGAGCTCGTCGCCCGGGTTGTGCCCCACGAGCGTCTCCCCGGTGTCGATGCGCTCACCGTGCAGTTGCGACAGCGCGCTCTCCACATCGCGCCACACCACGCCGACGGCGATGCCGAAGATTCCCTGACCGCCCTGGAGCAGGGCGTGCACCTCGTCGGGCGATGTGCACTCGTACACCGTGGCACCATCGCTCATCAGCGTCATGCGCTCCAGGTCACGCAGACCGCACGCGCGCAGATGCTGGACGGCGCTACGGATGTTCTGCAGCGACACGCCGGTGTCGAGGAACCGCTTGACGATCTTCAGGACGACGACGTCCCGGAAGCTGTAGAGACGCTGGGCGCCGGACCCGTGGGCGGGACGCACGCTCGGCTCGACCAGCCCGGTGCGCGCCCAGTAGTCCAGTTGCCGGTAGGTGATGCCCGCGGCCGCGCAGGCCGTCGGACCGCGGTAGCCGATCTGCTCGGTCGCCATGGCCGCCGCCCCTCCGCTGCTCGGCACCGCCGTCGGTCGCTGCGGAGCACGACCGGCCACGCCCCCGGCAGGGGGATACCCCCCGCTCGGTCGGAGCCGAGAGCTCGGGGGAGGGTACGGACCGCTTCCCCCGGCATTGCGTCCGGGGGCACCCCCAGCCGTACCGTCGCCGCTGCTTCTCACGCCGACCTCCGTCCTTGACCTGCCTCCTCGACGGTAGGCAGTCACCAGGGGTGCGTCAACGATCGCCACACTCGGCACGCCGAGTGATAATCACCCTAAGAGTGGTTTCGCGTACCCCAACGCCGGGAAAGGCTATCCGAATGCCACGGAGGGAGGCCGCAGGACCGTCTCCCGTGGCCCCTGCGGGCGCTTCACTGGCTGCTGGTGCCGAAGTCCTCCGGCGAGATCTGGTCGAGGAACTCGCGGAACTTCTCCACCTCGTCCTCCTGCTCGTCCGGGATCGCGATGCCCGCGTCGTCGAGCACCGTGTCGCTGCCGAAGATCGGCGTCCCGGTACGCAGGGCCAGCGCTATGGCATCGGACGGCCGGGCGCTCACCTCGACACCGCTGGCGAACACCAGCTCGGCGTAGAAGACGCCTTCACGCAGGTCCGTGATGCGCACTTCCGTGAGTTCCTGGCCGACCGCTTCCAGCACGTCCTTGAACAGGTCGTGGGTCAGCGGTCGCGCAGGGGCCATGCCCTGTTGGGCGAAGGCGATCGCCGTCGCCTCCCCTGGCCCGATCCAGATGGGGAGGTAACGGTCGCCTCCCACTTCACGCAGGAGCACGATCGGCTGGTTGGAGGGCATCTCGACCCGGACACCTACGACATCGAGCTCGTTCACACAGCAACCCTAGGCGGTGCCCCGACCGTTTGGGTAGTCGGGCCGGGCATGGGAGGAGGATCCAGCCGCCTCCCTGGGCCCGCTCACGGCAGCCGCACCCCCAGCGCGGTCTGGACGAGCACCGTGTGCAGCCGGACCGTGAGCTCCGCGAGCTCCTTGGCGCGGGCCTCCGCATGTGCCCTGGTCTGCGGGTTGCGATGCCGCTTGAGCGGGGCCACCACCTGGTCGACGAGCCCGGCCTCCCGGTCGGCGGCCGCCTTCATCACCCGCAGATGCCGGGGCTCGATCCCGAAACGCCCCAGCTCTGACACGAGCGAGGCCACGGTCACCGCCTCGGCGCCGTAGGCCCCGTCCGCCAACGGAGTGAGCAGCCCGTACGACTCCCACTCCCGCAGCTCCCCCTCCTCGATACCGGCGGCGGCGAGCAGCTCGGCCCGCCCGATCCGGGCCCCTGATGGCGCCTCGGCCGATGCCGGTACGGCCGCGCCCTCACGCTGCCGGCCGACCGCGGGCAGGTGGACCGCCTCGCCGCGCTCCATCGCGTCCAGGTACTCGCGGATCACCTTCAATGGCAGGTAGTGGTCCCGCTGCATCCGCAGGACCAGGGCCAGCCGCTCGACGTCGCCGATGCTGAACTTGCGGTACCCCGAGGGGGTGCGCCGCGGCTCGACGAGCCCTTCCGACTCCAGGAAACGGATCTTGGAGACGGTGACCTCGGGGAACTCGTCGCGCAGCACGTTCAGCACCGTGCCGATGCTCTTCAGCCCACTGTCCGTGGCGGCGGCGCCGTGCCCGGCACCGCCGCTCGGTGATTGACGCATGGACCTTCCCTGACAGGTCAGACGCCCTGCCGGCTCGAGTAGAAGACCAGCCGGTACTTACCGATCTGCACCTCGTCACCGTTGGACAGAGCGACCTGGTCGATCGGCTCCCGGTTGACGTACGTGCCGTTCAGACTGCCGACGTCGGCCACCGTGAACGAGCCGTCCGGGCTGCGGCGGAACTCCACATGGCGACGCGAGACCGTCACGTCGTCCAGGAAGATGTCGCTCTGCGGATGACGCCCCGCCGTGGTCAGCTCGCCGTCCAGGAGGAAGCGGCTGCCGGAGTTCGGGCCGCGGCGCACCACCAGCAGGGCCGAGCCCAGCGGCAGCGCGTCGACGGCCGCCTGCGCCTCCGGAGACAGCATCGGCGTCTGGCCGGTGGCCTCGGCGTCGTAGGCCTCGAGACCGGAGATGGAGATCGTCGAGGTCGTCTCCGACGAGCGCTCCGGCGTCGCACCGGGCCGCAGCGGCGCACCGCAGTTGGAGCAGAAGCGGCTGTTCTCCGCGTTGCGGTTACCGCACCTCGTACACACCAGGGCCGACATGGACGGATCCTCCTGCCGCGGCTGCCCCGCGGGGGCATCGGACGCGTACGGGCCGGCGGCAAACCCTCCAGCCGTACCTGAGGTCGACGGTTGCCCGAAACCTATGCCGCCCGACTGGGCAGGGTCAACCGACGACGCGTCCTGACCGGCCACCTGGTCCCTGAACAGCGGACGCCGGCCCTCGGCGTCAGGCTGTGCGCGATGACGGGCCGTCGCGTTCTCGCCGCCCTCTCGCGCGCTCTTGCCGAACAACTTCGCAAACAACTTCACGGGCGATTCCCCTTGACCGAAACAGACCCGCCCGTGGGGCAGGACGAACCCTGACTGCATACACCGGTCGACCCGGACATCTTCACAACGTCCGTATCCACCAGACAGTTTCCACCACGCACCACCCAATCGGTGCGCCGACCCCCCGCAACCTCATGCCCCTGCCGGACGATCGCCATGCACCGTCGGTTCACCGCGAGGACGACCGAGCGTAGTCAGGCCTCTTCGCCGCCCGCAAGGCGTCCACGACGATCTTGTCCGAACGGTCGATGGTCACGGTGGCCTGCTCCTTCTCCAGGGTCTGCACCACGCCTCCAGGAATGTTGAGCGCCGGTTCGAGGTCCTGCGGCTTGCCGATGACCTTGAAACGATACGGGGCGTTGATCTTGTTCCCGTCGACGTCCACGCTCTTGGCGGCGTCGGTGAGATAAGTGTTCGCCACCACGCGTACACCGTTCACCTCGATCGCCTCCGCACCGGCCGCGCGCAGCTCCTGTATCGCGTCGAGCAGCATGTCCGCCCGGACCGTCCCCTTCGTGTCCTCGATCGTCACCGTGATGCCGGGTCCCTGCGCGGCCACCGTGCCCGCGAGGATGCCGAGTTGCTTCTCCTTCTCGGCCGTCTGCCTGCGGGCCTCCTCGGCCTGGTCCGAGCTGTTCTCCAGCTCCTGGCGCTGCTTCTCCAGACCCTGCTTCTCGTCTTCAAGACGCTGAGTACGGTCGTCCAGTTCATCGAGGATGCGAACGAGATCCTCCTGCCGGGCGCCGCGCAGCGCGTTGTCGCCGCTGCTGTTGGAGGCGACCTGGACGGCGAGTCCGAAGCCGAGGCCGAACAGCAGCAGTGCGACGACGAGTTGGGCCCGGGTGAAGCGCGGCGGCCACAGCCCCTGGGCCAGCCGCTGGCGACCGGTCAGCGCGGGCTCGGAACTCGCCTCGGCGCTCGGGCCCTCGCCGGCGGCCGCCTGCGCGGGCACCTCCTCGGGCAACTCCTGGCGCAGCCGCTGCTGCTCGGGCTGTGTGTCCTGCTGCCCGTTCCCGGGCTGTTCGTCCTGGTGGCTCATGACTCTCACGCTCGGAACACGTGCCGTCGGATCGCCGCGGCATTGGAGAAGATGCGGATACCGAGGACGACCACGACACCCGTGGACAACTGGGCGCCCACGCCCAACTTGTCGCCGAGGAAGACGATCAGCGCGGCCACGACCACGTTGGACAGGAACGACACGACGAAGACCTTGTCGTCGAAGATGCCGTCCAGCATGGCTCGCAGGCCACCGAAGACGGCGTCCAGCGCCGCGACGACGGCGATCGGCAGATAAGGCTCGACGACCGCCGGAACCTCCGGCCGGACCAACAGGCCGGCCACCACTCCCACGACGAGGCCCAGTACGGCGATCACGATGTGCCCTTCTCAGTGCTCGGCTGTGCTGTACGTACGATCACACTCGGTGCGGCGGCCAGCCGGAGGTCGCTCTCCACGGAGATACCGGTCCGGATGCCGTAGTTGTCCTTCAGGGCCTGGAGGTACAGCCCGTCGGGGCTGTCCTGGAACCGGTCGCTCAGCCGCTTCCCGTCCCCCACGGCGAGCACCGTGTACGGCGGCACCAGCGGCTTGTTGTCGACCAGTATCGCGTCACCCGCGGCCCTGATCGCCGACAGGGCCGTCAGCCGCTGCCCGTTGATGGAGACCGCCTCGGCGCCCGACTGCCACAGCCCGTTCACCACCCGCTGCATGTCCCGGTCACGCACCCGGCCGGTGTCGGAGAAACCCGACGCCCCGCGCGGATTGCCGCCGCCGCCCGTGCCGGCCTCCTTGGCGTCGTCCACCACGAGCCTCATACCGGGGCCGTACACCTCGCTGGCGCCCGCCAGCATGCTCACCAGGTCGACCTGCGGGTTGCCACCGGTGTGCCGCAGCGCCTGGCGCTGCCGCGCGTTCACGTCGTCCCGCAGCTTGTCGACGGTGCCCTCGAGCTCGTCGGCCGCCGCGGTCTCCTTGTCGATGCGGTCGATCAGCTCCTGGCGCTCCTTGGCGACGACCGGGGCCGCCACACGCGCCTGTGCCGCTCCCACGGTCACCACGAGCCCGGCCAGCACCAGCCCGCCCGCCAGACCGAGCTTCGCCCGGACGGTTTTCGGCATGCCGCTCTGACCCGCGGCCTTCTTCCGAGCGGCGGCCTCGGCATAACCGTCGTCGAGGCTGTGGTCCATGACGTTGGTGATCAACGACATGGAGGCGTCCGGTCGGGAGGGCCGCGCGGGGTTGCTCCGAATGGGGGGTTGCTGCGGCATGCCGCACATCGTCGCACGACGTGGCCGTGACCTCCGAATGGCCCCACCGGCGTGCCGGACAGGCCCCCTTGGGGAACACTTGTCCGGCACGCGCGCGTGCTGTCCGTTTTACCGGCCGACGCCCTGTTCCAGCGGCATGCGTTCTACCGGCCGGCGCTGTCCACGACCGCCGCCCACTCGTCCAGCAGCGTCTGAGCGGAGGCGTCGTCGGGCCCCTCGGCCCACAGATGGGTGACCGCCTCGGCCGGGTCGGGCAGGACCATCACCCAGCGGCCGTCGGTCTCCACCACCCGCACACCGTCCGTGGTGTCCACGAAGCGGTCTCCGGCCGCCTCGACGACCCGGCGCATCACCAGGCCCTTGACGGCCCACGGCGTCGCCAGGTCGCGTTTGAGGACGTGCGCACGCGGGATCCGGGCGTCGATCTGGCTCAGGGTGAGCTGAGTGCGCGCGACCAGCCCGATGAGCCGTACGAAGGCCGCCGTGCCGTCGTAGACGCTGCTGAACTCCGGGACGATGAACCCGCCCTTGCCGTCGCCGCCGAAGATCGTCCCTTCCTCGCCGCCGACCCGTGTGAGGTCGTCGGGCGAGGTCGTCGTCCACTCCACCTGGGTTCCGTGGTAGGCGGCCACCTGCTCGGCGATCCGCGTGGTCGTGACGGGCAGCGCCACCCGGCCGCTGCGCCGCTCGGCTGCGATGAGGTCGAGCATCACCAGCAGCGCCCGGTCGTCCTCGATGATGCGGCCCCTCTCGTCGACGAGCGACAGCCGCTCGCCCACCGGGTCGAACCGCACACCGAACGCGGCCCCGGAGGACGCCACGATCTCGCCGAGCCGCACCAGACCCGAACGCCGAATGTCGGCGGTCTCCGTCGGCCGGGCCTCGTTCAGCCCGGGGTTGATCGTCAGCGAGTCCACCCCGAGCTTGCCGAGCAGGCTGGGCAACACGAGTCCGGCGCTGCCGTTCGAGGCGTCCACGACGACCTTGAGCCCCGACTCGGCGATCCCGGTGGTGTCGACGTTGCGCAGCAGCGACCCCGTGTACGAATCGAAGACGCTGGACGGGAAGTACAGGTCACCGATCTCGCCCGGGAACGCACGCCGGTACTCCTGACGCGCGAAGACCCGGTCCAGCTTGCGCTGGCTGCCCTGCGAAAGGTCGGCGCCCTGTCCATCGAAGAACATGATGTCGACCGAGTCGGGCACCCCGGGCGTGGTCCGGATCATGATGCCGCCGGCGCTGCCCCGCGCGGTCTGCTGCCGCGCGACCGGCAGCGGTACGTTCTCCAGGTCCCGTACGTCGATGGCGCTGGCCTGGAGGGCCGAGATGACCGCCCGCTTGAGCGCGCGGGCACCCCGGGAGTGGTCGCGGGCCGTGGTGACCGTGGACCCCTTCTTGAGCGTGGTCGCGTAGGCGCCGGCGAGCCGTACGGCGAGTTCCGGGGTGATCTCCACGTTCAGGATCCCGGACACTCCGCGGGCACCGAAGAGGTGCGCCTGACCCCGCGACTCCCAGATGACCGAGGTGTTGACGAAGGCGCCGGCCTCGATGGTCTTGAACGGGTACACCCGGACGTTGCCCTGCACGATCGATTCTTCGCCGATCAGGCACTCGTCTCCGATGACCGCGCCGTCCTCGATCCGCGCCGCGCGCATGATGTCGGTGTTCTTGCCGACGACACAGCCGCGCAGGTTGCTGTGCTGGCCTATGTACACGTTGTCGTGCACGACGGCCTTGTGCAGGAAGGCTCCGCTCTTCACGACGACGTTGGAGCCGACGACGGTGTGCTCGCGGATCTCGGCGCCGGCCTCCACCTTGGCGTAGTCGCCGATGTAGAGCGGCCCGCGCAGCGCGGCGTCGGGGTGCACCTCGGCGCCCTCGGCGACCCAGACTCCCGGGGAGATCTCGAAGCCGTCGATCTCGACGTCGACCTTGCCCTCCAGGACGTCGGCCTGGGCCTTCACATAGCTCTCGTGGGTGCCGACGTCCTCCCAGTAGCCCTCGGCGATATAGCCGTAAATGGGCTTGCCTTCCTTCATCAGCTGCGGGAAGACATCGCCGGACCAGTCGACCGGAACGTCGGGGTCGACATAGTTGAACACCTCGGGCTCCATCACATAGATGCCCGTGTTCACGGTGTCGGAGAAGACCTGGCCCCAGGTCGGCTTCTCCAGGAAGCGCTCGACCTTGCCCTCTTCGTCGACGATGGTGATACCGAATTCCAGCGGATTGGGCACGCGCGTGAGACACACGGTCACCATCGCGCCCTTTTCCTTGTGGAATTCAATCAGCCGGGTCAGGTCGAAGTCGGTCAGGGCATCACCGGAGATGACGAGGAACGCGTCGTCCTTCAACGCCTCCTCGGCGTTCTTGACGCTTCCGGCGGTTCCGAGTGGCTTCTCCTCGTTGGCATAGGTGAGCTCCATTCCGAGCTCTTCACCGTCGCCAAAGTAGTTCTTGACCAACGAGGCCAGAAACTGGACTGTGACGACGGTCTCATTCAGCCCATGCCTTTTGAGCAGCCGCAGCACATGCTCCATGATCGGCCGGTTGGCCACCGGCAGGAGCGGCTTGGGCATGCTCGAGGTCATCGGTCGAAGGCGCGTGCCTTCGCCTCCGGCCATCACGACGGCCTTCATGTCGGAAGCGTCCTCCTCCAAGAGACGACGATCTAGCCGACTGCACCCGTCCTGATTGTCCCGCACTTTTCCCAGGCGGGCCATCGGAGTCCCCGCGGTTGCCTCGGTGAGGGGAACTCAGTCGGCCATGGCGTCCGCACGGACCAGACGGCGGACTTGTACCACGTAGAGGACTCCTGCCCACCAATAGAGCGTTGTACCCCAACCTGCGAACGCCCATCCGAAAATGGCCGCGAGTGACGCGATCCATCCGCTGCCGTCACTGAGCAGCAACAAGGGGAACGCATACATCAGGTTGAACGTCGCCGCCTTCCCCAGGAAGTTCACCTGCGGCGGCGGGTAGCCGTGCCGTCTGAGGACGCCCACGGCCACCAGGAGCATCAATTCGCGTGCCACAAGCAGAGCGGTCAGCCACAGCGGCAGAATCTCGCGCCAGGTGAGACCGAGGAGGGTGGAGAGAACATAGAGCCGGTCGGCGGCCGGGTCGAGTAGCCGGCCGAGGCTGCTCACCTGGTTCCACCGGCGTGCGAGCTTGCCGTCGAGGTAGTCGCTGACCCCGCTCAACGCCAGCACCAGCAGTGCCCAGCCGTCACTCTTGGGGCCACCGAACTCCGGCCGGAGGATCAGCCACAGGAAGAGGGGTACGCCGACGAGCCGCGCCATGCTGAGGATATTCGGGATGGTGAGGACCCGGTCCGTCTGGACACGGGTCTCCTGGACCTCCACCCGGGGGCCTCCTGTGGGAAAGATACCGACGATGCCTCCTGACTTTACCCCAACGCAAAAAAGCTCCGGCTCCCGGGCTGTTTGCCCAGGAGCCGGAGCTCTAAAGGTAGTTCGGCGGCGTCCTACTCTCCCACAGGGTCCCCCCTGCAGTACCATCGGCGCTGTAAGGCTTAGCTTCCGGGTTCGGAATGTAACCGGGCGTTT
>NZ_JBSGBZ010000073.1:22391-34603 GCF_053601495.1 Streptomyces sp. NPDC004721 | reverse complement strand
GCGGCGATCTGGCACAACCACAAGACCGGACAGCCGGTCATGCGATCCCTGATCGCCTACGACCACTAATCACATCGGAATGACTCGTCTAGTGCTGCCACCCGCCCCGCCCTGTGCTTCTCTGGTCAGGGCTTGGGCAGGGTGCAGCCGCTCCTGGTCAGGTCGAGCTTGTTGCCGGCGCCGAAGCAGGCGGGGATCTGGTAGGTCTGCTCGGCGTAGTTGATGCCCTGCCGGACGGTGATGGTGCCGCTCGCGTCGACCTCGCACGGGTTGTTCACGGTGCAGCGGCCGCCGCTCTCGTTGCCGGTGTTGTTGACGGCGACGACCTTGCCGGTGGCGGTGTCGACGACGGGCGAGCCGGACGTGCCGCCGATCGTGTCGCAGGCGGAGGTGTAGCGGACGGAGTCCTTCCAGGTCCAGTTCCCCTCCTTCAGGCGGTAGACGAAGCCGTCGATGTTGCAGCTGTAGATCCGCTTCCAGTAGCCGGAGACCACCTTGATGGCGGTGCCGGCGACCGGGTGGGTGTCGCTCAGGGCCAGCGCGTTGATGCCGTAGGAGCTCTTGATCTGCGCGTAGGTGCTGGTGAGCTGGTAGATCGTGACGTCCGTGTCGGTCATGGTCGAGTAGACGACCTTGTTCGCCCGGAGCGTCGCGACCTGGGTGCCGGCCGAGTTGAGCAGGCCGAAGGTACGGCTGGACGTCTGGCCCACGATGACCTGGCCGGGCGACGGGAAGCCGGTCTCCAGGCAGTGGCCGTTGCTGAGCACGAGCGCCGGGTCGCCGTCCGCGGAGCCGGGGAGACGGACGACCGAACCGGAGCAGTTGCTCAGCGCGACGGTGCCGGCGAAGTCGACGGCCGCCAGCGCGGGACTCGCGTCGGCCGCCCCCTTCGCAGGGGCGGACGCCGCGCCGCTGGTCTGGGTGGCGGCGGCCGCGGGTGCCATGCCCGCCCCGGTGATCACCAGGGTCGCGAGCGCGGCACGGAGAGGCTTGTTCATCTGTGGGGGTCCCCTCTTCAGACGTGAGGGACCGGAGATCTTCCGGTCCCGCTGTCTTGTCATGTGCATTGTGATGGCGCGAGGGGTCGGCCACAAGAAGTCGGGGGCGGTCGGCAGAAGACGGAGCGCGCTGAGCGTCGGCGGGGCCGGCGAGGGCAGCGCAGCGCCCTCTCATGCGGCCATTCGGCGGATTCTGACCACACGGGAGTTTGGTCGACGCCGCGTCACAGTCGAATACCGCATACGGCTGGCATCTTGATGGCTGCAAATTCCGCTTCCCCGAAGGGCTCTCAATGCAAGCACAGTCCACCAAAAGCGCAGCGGTCCCCACACAGTCGTCGTCCAAGAAATGGGAGGCGGCCGAATCACCGTACTCAGGCCGCTTCGCCGGCATCTGGTGGATCTGGGCCATGGCGGGAACGCTTTTCGTGATGTACGCGACGCTGTCGCTGCACCTCCACCATCGGATGATCACCAGCAGCTACGACCTGGGAATCTTCGACCAGGTCGTCCGCTCCTACGCGGAAGGGCACTTGCCGGTCTCCGAAGTGAAGGGCCAGGGCTTTCCCGTCCTGGGGGATCACTTCTCTCCCATCCTGGCGCTGATCGCGCCTCTCTACTGGGTGTGGCAGGGAGCGGAAACGCTCCTCGTCGTGCAGGCCGCTCTGATCGCCGTGAGCGTGGTCCCGCTGGCCCTCTGGGTACGTCGAACCCTTGGTGTTCCGGCCGCCGCCGTGATCGGTGCCTGCTACGGACTGTCCTGGGGAATCGCCAGCGCGGTCGGCTACGACTTCCACGAAGTCGCCTTCGCCGTACCGCTCCTGACCCTCTCGCTCACCGCCCTGGGCAACGACCGGCTCGTCGCCGCGGGGTGCTGGGCCCTGCCCCTCCTGCTCGTGAAGGAAGACCTCGGGCTCACGGTTCTCGCCATCGGCCTCGTCATCGCCCTGCGCGGCAACCGCAGGCTCGGACTGTTCGCGGCCGCGATCGGTCTCGCCGGGGCGGCACTCGCGCTCTTCGTGATCCTGCCGGCGTTCAGCCCGAACGGGTCCTTCGCCTACTGGTCCCTGTTGCAGGGCTCCCCCGGCGCCCCGGGAACGGCCGGAAGCGGTGCGGGCGGTCTGCTGGACCTGCTCCGCCGGGGCACGATCGGTCTCGTCACCCCGCAGACCAAGGTGACGACTCTCCTCCTGGTGCTGGCTCCCACCCTGTTCCTGGCGCTGCGGTCCCCCCTGTTGTGGGTCGCCGTGCCGACCCTGCTGTGGCGCTTCGCGTCCAACAACGGCCTGCACTGGGGAACCGGCTTCCACTACTCGCTCATCCTGATGCCGATCGTGTTCGCGGCGTTCGTCGACGCCCTGGTGCGGCGCGGGACGAGCGGGCCCAGTCTGCGGCGTTACCTCGCGGGCTCCGCCGCGATCACCCTCGCCATCCTTCCGAGCTTCGCGTTGTTCCAGCTGTTCCAGCCGGACACCTGGCGGACCGATCCCCGTGTCGCCGTCGCCCGCCGTCTGATGAACTTCATCCCCGACGGCGCCACGGTCCAGGCGTCCGACCATCTGGTGCCCCAGCTGACCAACCGCACGAGCGTCGGCATCTACGGCGCCGAAGGGAACCGCCCCAACCCCCAGTGGATCATGGTGGACACCTGGGCTCCGCCCGGAGCGCGAGGGTGGCTGGGCGCCCCGCTGAGCGCCGAAGCCGAACAGCAGCGTCTGACGGCCGACCGCCAGAGGGGATACGAGCTGGTGGCACTGCAGGACGGCTTCGCACTGCTGCACCACCGCGACTGAGACGACCACGCCCGCATACCGGCCGAAACGCGACTAGATCCGGCGAGCAACGCCACTAATGCCAAAAGTGATCAAATCCTCTGTCTCACGTGATGGAAAACTCCCCACAATCGGTGCCACGTGGCCGTAAGCTCGCGGGCATGCAGGTGATCCAGTCCACGAAGCTCGCCAACGTCTGCTACGAGATCCGGGGCCCCGTACTCGAGGAGGCGATGCGGCTGGAGGCGGCCGGTCACCGCATCCTGAAGCTGAACACGGGCAACCCGGCGGCGTTCGGCTTCGAGTGCCCGCCGGAGATCCTGGAGGACATCCTCCGCAACGTCTCGACGGCCCACGGCTACGGCGACGCCAAAGGCCTGCTGGCCGCCCGGCGCGCGGTCGTCATGCACAACCAGACCCTCGGGATCGAGACGGACGTCGAGCACGTCTTCATCGGCAACGGCGTCTCCGAGCTGATCGTGATGGCCATGCAGGGGCTGCTGGACGACGGCGACGAGGTCCTCGTGCCGGCGCCGGACTACCCCCTGTGGACGGCCGCGGTCTCCCTGTCCGGCGGCACCGCCGTCCACTACCGCTGCGACGAGCAGTCCGACTGGATGCCCGACCTCGCCGACGTGGAGCGCAAGGTCACCGACCGCACCAAGGCGATCGTCATCATCAACCCCAACAACCCCACCGGCGCGGTCTACGACCCGGCCGTGCTCAAGGGGCTGACCGACATCGCCCGCCGGCACAACCTGCTGGTCTGCTCCGACGAGATCTACGACAAGATCCTCTACGACGGCGCCACGCACACCCCGACCGCGTCGGTCGCGCCGGACCTGCTGACCCTGACGTTCAACGGCATGTCCAAGGCGTACCGGGTGGCCGGCTACCGGGTGGGCTGGATGTCCGTCTCCGGCCCCCGCGCGCACGCCGACTCCTACCTCGAGGGCCTGACGATCCTGGCGAACATGCGCCTGTGCGCGAACATGCCGGGCCAGCACGGCGTGGTGGCCGCGCTCAGCGGGCGGCAGAGCATCAACGAGCTGGTCCTGCCGGGTGGGCGGCTGAAGGAGCAGATGGACGTCGCCTACGAGCTGCTCACGCAGATCCCGGGCGTGACATGCGTACGCCCGAAGGGCGCGCTGTACCTCTTCCCGCGCCTGGACCCCGCGGTCTTCAAGATCAAGGACGACCGGCGGATGGTCCTGGACCTGCTGCGCCGCGAGAAGATCATGGTCGTCCAGGGCACGGGCTTCAACTGGCCCGAGCCGGATCACTTCCGGGTCGTCACGCTGCCCTCGGTCGGCGACCTGCGGGACGCGGTGGGCCGGATCGGCACCTTCCTGGACGGCTACAGCCAATCCTGACGCTCACGTTCGGTACCCCTACGGACCGGTTCCGCGAACGGCCTCAACTTTAGACGTGTTCTAAGCTAGGATGTCTTCTGTCAGAGCACAGGAGGCCATCCCATGTACGAACCGATCCGCACCGGGCCCTCCGGCAGGTCCGTCCACAGCCCGATGGCCGGCACCACCTCGGACTTCCCCCACCGCTCCCGCGAGGAGGAGCTGGACATCCAGCTCGCGGGCCATCTGGCGGCGCTGCTCGCCGTCACGGACGAGCTGCGCGCACTGGCCCCCTCCACCGACCTGGACACCGCTGCCGAGCGGCTCGCCGAGCAGGTGGCCCGGCTGGGGGGAGGCCATGCTCCGGCCCGCGCGTCGATGGCGGCCGACCGCGAACCGTCGGCACTGCACCAGCGGGCGCACGCGCTCGCCGGCCGCGCGCTCGTCGTCGCCGCCTCCCGAGCGGACACAGCGGTGGCAATCCTGGCGGCCGAGCGGATGGACGCCCATGCCGCTGCCGCGCAGAGTGAACCGCAGAAGTTCAGTGGCGCCGCCCATTAGCCCTCCGCCCAGGGCTTCCTGATCGCCCCCGGTCCGCGTGCACCCGCAGCGACACGCAGGCCGGGCGCCATGACACCCGAGCCGGCCTTCCCCGCCGCCGGGCAACAGCACAGCCGCGGCGGACCGCAGGCCGGCCATGGCGCGTGGCGGTCGTGGCGGCAGGTGACGGCGAGTGACGGCGGAGATCAAGGAGGTTGGCATACGGACGCGGCTTCGGCTGTGATCAACGGCTTGAAACACCTTGACCATCCGAGGCCGCGTCTCGTGTCACCAACGTCGTGAAGCCGGCACCACGCCTACTCCGTCACAAGCGTGACGCATCGTCACCCGAACCCTGATTGTGGTCAGGCGTCAAGCTCAGATGTTGATGTCGAAGAAGAAGAGCTGCACCAGGCGGTGGGTGCCGTGCTCCCCGGCGAAGTGCTCGTACGACGTGGCTGAGTGCATGAGTTTCGCGTCCCAGATCACCAGCCGGTTGTACTGGCCGGAGATCGACTCGACCAGCTCCCAGTTGTCCTCGTGCTCGAGGTTGTACGGGTCGTAGACGACCGAGCGTGCGGCCTCGACGGCCTCGGGGCTGCCGAGGCGCGCCCGTTCCATCGGGTGGGTGGGCGCACGCCGGCAGCCGTGGGTCTTGTCGCGCCAGAAACTGGTGCCGGCGCCGGCAGGCGGGTTCGGGTTGAGGTAGATCGCGGCGGCGTAGCTTTGCGCGTCGTGGTGCCAGACCAGCGGGTCGTCGTGCGCGGTCTGCTGGAAGACGCCGTTGGCGTTGTGGCTGAGCCATTCGGTGACCGGAGTGCCGAGCAGCCGCGAGAACTCCTCGCGCAGGCCGGGCCAGAGGAACCGGTGGTCGCTGCGCAGACCTTTGAAGTACTGCGCGTCGGTGTGGTATCCGACGCTGAGCGCGATCTTGCGCACCTCGTCCGGGTCGTCGAGGAAGTCGTCCACGGAGAGCAGGTGCGGTGGGGTGGGGGTGAACAGCCGCTTGGCGGCGGGCTTGCGCTGCGCGTCCTCAAGGGTGTCGGCGGGGACCACGATCGGTAGCTGCGCCGGGCCACTGGAGATCAGGTAGCCACCGTCACCGTGGTCCTCCAGCACGACGGCGCCCTCACCGCCGAAGTTGACCTGCTCGCCTGGGTTGAATGGCATGGTCACACTTCCTTCGCCGTACACTGACTGACGCTCGAAGATTACGGGGCAGTTCCTCGCAAATGCCGTTTTTCGCCGCATAATTACCCACATCGGCGCAAGCGCCGGTCAGGTCGCGTTGACTGACCGTTCTACTGCGGGCCAGGGCTCGAGCGTTCACCACCGACCGGGTCCACGCACTCACTTACGCGACGTGACCCTGCACGAAGACGCCTCGTAGATCCACACCGTGAGAAAGCTCGCGTCCCGCCGTCCTTCTTGCGTACATTCGAGTGGTCTGCACGCCCCACATGCCTGCCAAATGGCGACGTTGTCAATACGGCCTCGTAACGTCGGCGGAAATGCGGCCGGTTGAGATCAACCACATCCGCCCGTCCTTTCCATTCCACGAGACGTGACAACGTGAAACGTAGGCGATTGAGGGCAACGCCCGTCGGTACGGCAGCGATTCCCAAGGGCCGCGACGGCGAGGCCGGGAAGCAATTCGGCCGTGCCGTCGCAGCCGATCCCGCGCTGCTTTCCCAAGCACCGGACCGCCTCCGTAACTCCGTACGCCCCGCACCGACATCGAGCTACGCAGGGAAGACCAGATGACGTCGACCGCGACCGCGACACCCAGGTTCTCCGTCTTCACCCCCAGCCACCGGCCCCGTTTCCTCGATGAGTGTCTCGCGTCGCTACAGGCGCAGACCTGTCCGGACTGGGAGTGGATCGTCCTGCTCAACAATGGTGCCCGGTGGCGGCCCGAGCGCCCCGACGACCGGGTCCGCGTGGAGATCGCGGACGACGTCAAGGGGGTCGGAGCGACGAAGCGCCGAGCCTGTGAACTGGCTCGGGGCGAGATCCTCGTGGAACTCGACCACGACGACCTGCTGGCGAAAGCGTGTCTGGCAGAGCTCGGCAAGGCGTTCGACGCCCACCCCGAGGCCGTCTTCGTCTACAGCAACACCGCGCAGATCACCGAGGACGGCAAGCGGGACAACGATCGCTTCGACGCGAGGTTCGGCTGGGAGTACGAGGAGGTGAGGGTCGACGGCCGCAAGTACTTGCAGGCCATCTCCCTGGCGCCGACCCCGCACAACGTCGCCTACATCTGGTACGCGCCCAACCATGTGCGGGCGTTCCGCAGGGAGAGCTACGAGAAGGCCGGCGGGTACGACCCCGCCCGTACGGTCCTGGACGACCAGGACCTGATGTGCCGCCTGTTCCACGTCGGCGACTTCCACCACATCAACCGCTGTCTGTACCTCCAGCGGGTGCACCCGGCGAACACCCAGCGCGATCCGGAGATCAACGCACACATCCAGAGCGAGACGGTGACCTTGTACGACAAGTACATCGAGGCCAACGCCCTCGCCTGGACCCAGCGGCGCGGGCTGCTGGCGCTGGACTTCCAAACGGGCGGCCGCAGGCCGCCCGGCTACAAGGGCGTGGGCCGGGCCCCGGGGAAGAACGTGGACATCGTCGCGTCCCTGCCGGGGAAGCTGGACCTGGGCGACGGCTCCGTCGGCCTGATGCGGGCGGTGGACTTCTTCCCGCACGTGCCCTCGAAGGTGGCGCTGATCAACGAGCTGTACCGGCTGCTGGCACCCGGCGGCATGCTGCTCAGTCTGACGCCCAGCTCCGACGGCCGCGGCGCGTACCAGGACCCGTCGCACGTCGCCCACTACAACGAGAACTCGTTCTGGTACTACACCGACGACCAGTACCGGTCCATGGTTCCCGAACTCGAGGCCCGGTTCCAATCCTCCCGGCTGGTCACCTACTTCCCGACCGAGTGGCACTCGAAGAACAACATCTCCTACGTGGTCGCCAACCTGATCGCGATGAAGGAGGGCGCCGCCCGGTGCGGCGGACTGCTGCTGGTCTAGGACCCGCCGAACAACAGGCGCCCGGTGGACCATGAGGTTCCACCGGGCGCCTCTGACATCCTGGGGCCCGACTCCTGCCGCCTCAGACCCCGACGACTTCCCTTGAGCGCAGGTGGCGTCGTGCGAAGTCGAGATTCTCGATCACACGCTCGCGATGCTCGGGGGGCAGCTTGCCGCCTGCCAGCAGGCGTTCACAGCATTCCTCCGCTTCCTGGTACTCCCCGACCCAGTAGGCGGACACCGCGAGTTCGTCGAGTGCGCGCCACTCGTACCAGTCGGACGCGACGAACAGGTGGTCGTCGCTCGGATACGGGAGGCGTGCCGCCTCTCGCGCGAACAGGTGGGCGAGCGGCCAGCGCTGCCCGTTGAGACGGCACCAGCGCGCGAGTTCGCCGAGCGCTTCGGCGCGTTTGGGGCGGCTCTCGTGCGCACCGAGGTAGCGGTCCATCACCTCGGCCGGCGGCCGCCCCAGCTCTTCGGCGAACAACGCCGCGTACAGACGGGAGCAGAAGACCTCCTCGTCCCAGCCGCCCATGCCCGCCCGGCGGTCATAGGCTTCGATCGCCTTCTCCAGCTCACCGGCGCTGCGCCAGGTCTGGGCCAGGTAGAACACATAACGCTCGTTGTCAGGCTCCTTGATCAGGCCCTGCTGGAGGATCTCTGCGTCTCCCAGGTACTTCTCCCGCGGGCTTTTGCCCCTGCTGCGTCCCCCTCCGCCCACGATGACGATGGTGGCGCCTTCCAGATTCCCCTGGGTGTACTGCGAACCGCAGTCGAGGTACTCGTGCAGGACGCCGACGTAGCGCCACGGCAACCGGGTCGAGACCAGGGCGCGGCGCCGGTATCTGATGCGCCCGCTGCTGACGCAGACCCAGTAGGCGTCGCGCGTCAGCTCCGGCATTCGAGGGCCGGGCGCCACGTCCATCATGTCGTCGGCGTCCATGAAGAGCAGGTAGTCCGCAGCGGAGCGGGCGAGTTCGATCGCCTCGGTACGGCTGCCGTCGAACCCCTTCCAGGGCCGTTCATGCAGTTCGCCGGGCAGGTCGCTGTAGACGTCGCGGATGATGTCCTGCGTGCCGTCGGTGGAGCCGGTGTCCACGATGACCCATGTGTCGATCAAGGGCCGTACTGATTCGAGGCACCGCCTGATCACCGAAG
Organism: Streptomyces sp. NPDC004721; assembly: GCF_053601495.1. Classification (NCBI taxonomy): domain Bacteria; kingdom Bacillati; phylum Actinomycetota; class Actinomycetes; order Kitasatosporales; family Streptomycetaceae; genus Streptomyces; species Streptomyces sp. NPDC004721. The sequence continues at coordinate 25,742 of NZ_JBSGBZ010000073.1, read as the reverse complement.
CTTCGTCCTTGACGATCATGTTCAAACAGACCGTTGACTTCACGGGTGCCATCCAATCCAGCCGCTCAAAGCCACGCAAACAGGCTGGGCCGACACAATCACGACGGCTCGTGCATTCGAGTGGTCTGAACGGCCCAAGCGCCTGCCGAACGGCCGCACCACCAAGGCCGCCTCGTAACGTCGGTGCCGGCCACCTGTGACAGGCCACCTCCATCCGTCCGCCACCCTCCACGAAAAGTGACACAGTGAAACGTACGAGATTGTGGGCAGGACTCGCCGCGGCCGCGACGGTTGCCACCGGGGTGACCGTCTGGGCGATTCACTCCCCGTCGGCCGGGCCGTCGGAATCCAGGGCCGGTTCAGTGGCCGGGAACGCCAAGTCGGCCGACGCGCTTCTGCGGTCCGCCCTCCAGCGCCAGGTCAGCCGGGATCCCCTCGGGGCTGTCCAGGACTACCGGCGCGTCCTGGAAATGGACTCCAGGAACAAGAACGCCTGGTACGGCCTCGGGCTCATCGATCAGCAGAACGGCAGGATGGCGGATGCCCGGGCAAACTTCGAGAAGGCTCTCGAAATCGATCCGCACTTCATGTCCGCTCTCTACAGCGAGGCGCACATGCTGAGAGCGAGTGACCCCGACCGGGCCATTGAACTTTTCCGGCGTGCCGCTGCCACCAATCCGAAGGCGGCCGCGATCCATCTGCAACTCGGTCAGCTCCTTGCGGCGAGTAGCCGCAAGAGCGAGGCCGGCGATGCGTTCCGTCGTGCGGTCGCGGTCGATCACAAGCTCCTCTCCCAGGTGCCGGAAGAGTTCCGGGACGCCGTGAGCCGGTGATTTCCTGGCGGCTCCGCAGGCGCCCGGCGGACCTGAGGTTCCGCCGGGCGCCTGCTACGTACGCCGGGTACTCGTGCGCGCCGCTGCGGCCAGGGCGGCGAACTCGGGTGCGTTCAGTGCGGCCGTCAGCTGGTCGTCCCACGGAGGGAGGGGGACGAGGCCGGCCCGCAGCCAGTTGCCGTGCCCGAGGACACCGAAGGCCGGACGGGCGGCCGGACGTGGGAACTTGTCCGAGCCGACCGGGCGGATCCGTTCGGGATCGAGGCCGCTGAGCCGGAAGGCCTCACGCGCCAGACCGCACCACGTGGTGCGGCCGGCCGCAGTGCCGTGATAGATGCCGGCCGGTGCCCACCCGGTCAGCGCGGCACGGCCGAGGGCGGTCAATTGCCGGGCGAGCGCCCGGGACCAGGTCGGCTGGCCGTGCTGGTCTGCCACCACGTCCAGGGTGTCGCGCCGGGCGGCGAGTTCGAGCATGGTGCCCACGAAGTTCGGGCCATGGGCGCCGTAGAGCCATGCGGTGCGCACGATGTAGCCGGTGCGCGGCAGCAGTTCGACGACGGCGCGCTCCCCCGCCAGTTTGCTTCGCCCGTATGCGTTGAGGGGCCCGGTCGGCGCGTCTTCGGGGTAGGGCCGGCGGGCGTCGCCGGGGAACACGTAGTCGGTGGAGACGTGCAGCAGGAGGGCGCCGCTGTCCGCGCACGCGTGTGCCAGGTGACGGACGCCCGTGCCGTTCACGGCCGTGGCCGCCGCCTCGGACCGCTCGGCGGCGTCGACGTCCGTCCAGGCGGCGCAGTTGACGACCACCCGGTGACCGGTGACGGCCACGCGGACGGCCCCCGGCTCGGTGATGTCCAGCTGCTCCCGGCTCAGTCCCGTCACGACGGCGTCCGGATCGGCGGCGAGTTCGGCCAGCACGTCCTGGCCGAGGAGCCCGTGTGCACCGGTCACCAGCCAGGTCGTACTCATCGCAGCGCGGCCCCCTCCTTCAGCGGCTCCCACCAGGAGCGATGCGTGCGGTACCAGTCGACCGTGGCGGCCAGGCCGTCCGTGAAGGACACCTGCGGGGTGTAGCCCAGTTGCTCGCGGATCTTGCCGTCGTCCAGCGAGTAGCGCAGGTCATGGCCCTTGCGGTCGGCCACGTACTCGACCCGGTCCCAGCCCGCGCCGACCGCGTCCAACAGCAGCCCGGTGAGCTTGTGGTTGGTCAACTCGGTTCCGCCGCCGATGTTGTAGACCTCTCCGGCCCGGCCGCCGCGCAGGACCAGGTCGATGCCCCGGCAGTGGTCGGAGACGTGCAGCCAGTCGCGGACGTTGCTGCCGTCGCCGTACAGGGGGACCGTTTTCCCGTCGAGCAGGTTGGTGATGAAGAGCGGGATGACCTTCTCGGGGAACTGGCGAGGCCCGTAGTTGTTGGTGCACCGGGTGACGACCACGTCCAGGCCGTGGGTGCGGTGGTAGGCGAGAGCCAGCAGGTCGGAGCCGGCCTTCGAGGCGGAGTAAGGGGAGTTCGGTGCCAGTGGCCACCCCTCGGTCCACGAGCCTTCGCTGACCGAGCCGTACACCTCGTCGGTGGACACGTGGACGAATCGGCCGACGCCGTGCCGGTGGGCCGCGTCGAGGAGCACTTGGGTGCCCATCACATTGGTGCGGACGAACGGACCGGCCCCGTCGATCGACCGGTCCACGTGCGACTCGGCAGCGAAGTGCACCACCGCGTCGTGGCCCGCCATCACCTGGTCGACCACGCCCGGATCGCAGATGTCGCCCCGGACGAAGGCGTAGCCCGGGTGTTCCGCCACCGGTGCCAGGTTCGCCTCGACGCCGGAGTAGGTGAGTTTGTCGAGGACGGTGATCCGCGCTGTCGGATCCGGGTCCAGCCGCCGCCGGACGTACTCCGAACCGATGAATCCGGCACCGCCGGTTACGAGGATGCGCATCATTCTCCGATTTCCTTGCTGCCCGCGACTCCGGCACCGGGGTCTCCTGCCGGTGCCGGAGTCGCGAGCGCGGGCACAACGCGGACGGCGCCCCGGAGCCGAGGCCCCGGGGCACTGTCACTCATTCGCGGGTGAAGCCGGCGGCCGCTACGGTACCGGCGATCGCCCGGGGGTTACGTCGGGTGAACGCAGACCACGTACGCGACGATGTCGCCCGTGTCGTTCGAGGTGGTGGTGGCCTGCCAGCCGTGGGGCGGGTTGGTGCCCACTGGGAAGGTATCGATGAGGTTGCCGTGGCCCTCCACAGCCATCGCACCGCCGCCGGTGGCGAAGTCACCGGTGTGGCAGTCCACGGTCACCGAACGCGTACCCGTTTCGCTCACGACGTAGGTGGTGCCGACCGTACCCTGTGCGCCCTGTGCGCCCTGGTTACCCTGGTTACCCTGAGCACCCTGGTGGCCCTGGAAGCCCTGGTTACCCTGCTCACCCTGGTTACCCTGAGCACCCTGGTGGCCCTGGAAGCCCTGGTTACCCTGCTCACCCTGGTTACCCTGAGCACCCTGGTGGCCCTGGAAGCCCTG
>NZ_JBSGBZ010000073.1:22165-22294 GCF_053601495.1 Streptomyces sp. NPDC004721 | reverse complement strand
CTGGAAGCCCTGGTTACCCTGCTCGCCCTGGAAGCCCTGAGCACCCTGGTGGCCCTGGAAGCCCTGGTTACCCTGCTCACCCTGGTTGCCCTGGTTACCCTGAGCACCCTGGTGGCCCTGGAAGCCCTG
>NZ_JBSGBZ010000073.1:0-22065 GCF_053601495.1 Streptomyces sp. NPDC004721 | reverse complement strand
CCCTGAGCACCCTGGTGGCCCTGGAAGCCCTGGTTACCCTGCTCACCCTGGTTGCCCTGGTTACCCTGAGCACCCTGGTGGCCCTGGAAGCCCTGCGGGCCCTGGTTGCCCTGGAAGCCCTGAGCACCCTGGTTACCCTGGCCCTGCGCGCCCTGGTTACCCTGGTTGCCCTGTGCGCCCTGGTTGCCCTGGAAGCCCTGAGCGCCCTGGAAGCCCTGGCCCTGCGCGCCCTGGTTACCCTGCGCGCCCTGGTTACCCTGAGCGCCCTGTTGCCCCTTCTTGCCCTGTGGGCCCTGCGGACCCTGGTGACCCTTCTTGCCCTGTGGGCCCTGTGGGCCCTGCGGACCCTGCTTACCCTGCGGACCCTGCGGACCCTGCGGACCCGGCTTTCCCTGTGGGCCCTGCGGACCTCGCTTGCCGTCGTGGCCATGCTTGCCGTCATGGCCCCTCGGACCCTGGTGACCTCGCGGACCCCGGTCGTTGCGGTGCCCCTCGATGGTTCTTACGTCGTTCGGATCGTCCGTCGCCACGGCCGTACGAGCGTTGGATCTCTCGATCGCGTCGGCGATGGCGACGGTACTCGGGGCGACGTTGAGCGCCATGGCAAGCGCGCTCGCCGACACCAGTGTGGCTGACCTCAAGCGTGAACTTCGGATCGTTCTACGGTTCAAGAGAACCTTCCTCAGCAACTGGGAGGGACCAAACCGCAAGCGCGCGCACTTGGTGCGCTTCGTTCGCATGCGTGTCACGTGCCATTGGCCACGGACTAGAACATTCTTTGCTCACCGCGGCCGGGAATTTGCGAAGCCAACCCACAGCGGGCTGGGCAAATCACCCGAGCAGCCTCAACCGATATCGTTTCCGGCTTCGGTTTCGTGGCGCGTGCGAATTCGCGAGACACGCCTGCCTCAGGCGCTGCCCACGAGCCCACTGCGATAGCCGCGGCAGTCCTCGAAGGAAGGCAGCAGGCCCTGCCTCTCGGCTTCGTCCAGCGTGGGTGCCGCGGCGTCCTTTTCGGAAAGCCGCATGGCGACGGCCTCGGGCCAGTCAATGGCCAACCTCGGGTCGAGCGGGTTGATGCCGTACTCACGTTGCGGCGCATATCCCTGTGAACACAGATATACGACCGTGGAGTTGCCCTCCAGCGCCATGAAGGCGTGGCCAAGTCCCTCCGAAAGATAGACACTGCGGTGCGTCGTGTCATCGAGCCGAACCGCCTCCCATTCCCCGAAACTCGGGGAGCCGGTGCGAATGTCGACCACGACGTCGAGGATCGCGCCACTGACGCAGGTGACGTACTTGGCCTGCCCGGGCGGGACCGACGCGAAGTGAATACCGCGGACAGTACCTCGAACGGAGCGCGAGCAGTTTGCCTGAGCGAGCCGGAGTCCCTGGCCGGTGGACTCCTGGAACCCCTCGCCCTTGAACCACTCGTGGAATCGCCCTCTGTCGTCCGTGAAAACCTGGGGTGTTTCCATCCAGGCCCCTTCGATGCGAAGCGGTCTCACGCGCACAACTCCTTTCCGCCGGCCGTCACGCGGGAACGCCCGGCCCGGTTGGCAGCAGTTCTTCCCGGCGCGATCCGCTGCCCGGCTGGGGCATGACGACGGACCGGGGGTCCTCCAACAGGCCCAGCAGATAGTGGCCGTATCCGCTCTTGAGCAGCGGCTGGGCCAGTTCGTGGAGCCGGGCGTCGCCGATCAGGCCGGCCCGCCAGGCCGCCTCCTCGACGCAGCCGATCTTGAAGCCCTGGCGTTCCTCGACCACACGGACGTACTCCGAGGCCTGGACCATGGAGGCGAAGGTCCCCGTGTCCAGCCAGGCGGTGCCGCGGTCGAGCCGGACGACGTGCAGGCTCCCGGAGTCCAGATAGACGCGGTTGAGGTCGGTGATCTCCAACTCGCCCCGGGCGCTGGGCCGCAGGCTCCGGGCGATGTCAACGACCTGATTGTCGTAGAAGTACAGACCGGGCACGGCGTACCGGGACCTGGGCCGGGCCGGTTTCTCCTCGATGGACAGCGCCCGACCGAGTTCGTCGAACTCCACGACGCCGTAGGCCGAGGGGTTGGCCACCGGGTAGGCGAATACCCGGCCGCCTTTCAGTTCCACGTTGCGGGTGAGCCGGGAGCCGAGGCCGCTGCCGTGGAAGATGTTGTCGCCCAGGATCAGGGAGACCGGCTCGTCGCCGATGAAGTCGGCCCCCAGCAGGAAAGCCTGGGCGATTCCTTCCGGGCGCTCTTGCGCCATGTACGTGAATCGCAGGCCGAGTTGACTTCCGTCGCCGAGCAATCGGTGGAATTGCTGCCGGTCTTCCGGAGTGGTGATGATCAGAACCTCCCGGATTCCGGCCATCACCAGTGTGGAAAGCGGGTAATAGATCATGGGTTTGTCGAAGACCGGCAGCAGCTGCTTCGACACCGTGCGGGTCAACGGCCACAGTCGCGAGCCGGTGCCCCCGGCCAACAGGATTCCGCGCATGGCATCACCATAGGTGAATTGCCCATGAATGCGGCTTTTTGGGCGCGGCTTGCCGCGTCTGCGCCGGACGTGCCCGCACACCGCCGCGCACACGGGCCCGATCGCCGCGCGCACACGCGCGCACGCCGAAGAGGCCGGGTGCGCACGCCGTTGTGCGCACCCGGCCTCTTCGGGGGTGTCGCCGCGGCCGGCCGGGCGACGTTGCAGGTCAGGGCAGGTCGGTCAGCCGGCCGCGGGGGTCAGGAGGGGGTGGGTCGAGGACCGCGTCAGCCCAGGCGCTCGACGAGCGAGCGGTACTGGTCCCACAGCTCCTTGGGCGTGTGGTCGCCGAAGGTGTTCAGGTGCTCGGGGACCAGGCCGGCCTCCTCGCGCCACACGTCCTTGTCGACCGTGAGCAGGAACTCCAGGTCGGACTCAGACAGTTCGAGGCCGTCCGTGTCCAGCGCCGCCTTGGTCGGCAGGACGCCGATCGGGGTCTCGACGCCCTCGGCCGTACCGTCCAGGCGCTCCACGATCCACTTCAGGACGCGGCTGTTCTCGCCGAAGCCGGGCCAGACGAACTTGCCCTCGTCGTTCTTGCGGAACCAGTTGACGTAGTAGATCTTCGGCAGCTTGGACTGGTCGCCGTCACGCTGCTCGGCGGCCTTGCCGACCTCTATCCAGTGGCCCATGTAGTCGCCCATGTTGTAGCCGCAGAACGGCAGCATGGCGAACGGGTCGCGGCGCAGCTCGCCGACCTTGCCCTCGGCGGCGGCCGTCTTCTCGGAGGCGACGTTGGCGCCGAGGAAGACGCCGTGGTTCCAGTCGAAGGACTCCGTCACCAGCGGCACCGCGGAGGCGCGGCGGCCGCCGAAGAGGATCGCCGAGATCGGCACGCCCTTGGGGTCCTCCCACTCCGGCGCGATGATCGGGCACTGCGCGGCGGGCGTGGTGAAGCGGGCGTTGGGGTGGGCGGCGGGCGTCTCGGACGCGGGGGTCCAGGAGTTGCCCTTCCAGTCGGTGAGGTGCGCCGGGGTCTCCTCCGTCATGCCCTCCCACCACACGTCGCCGTCGTCGGTGAGGGCGACGTTGGTGAAGACCGAGTTGCCCCACAGCGTCTTCATGGCGTTGGCGTTGGTGTGCTCGCCGGTGCCGGGCGCGACGCCGAAGAAGCCGGCCTCGGGGTTGATCGCGTACAGCCGGCCGTCCTCGCCGAACCGCATCCACGCGATGTCGTCACCGATGGTCTCGACGGTCCAGCCGGAGATCGTCGGCTCCAGCATGGCGAGGTTGGTCTTGCCGCAGGCGCTCGGGAAGGCGGCGGCGACGTACTTGGCCTCACCGGTGGGCGGGGTGAGCTTGAGGATCAGCATGTGCTCGGCCAGCCAGCCCTCGTCGCGCGCCATGACGGAGGCGATGCGCAGGGCGTAGCACTTCTTGCCGAGCAGCGCGTTGCCGCCGTAGCCCGAGCCGTAGGACCAGATCTCGCGGGTCTCGGGGAAGTGCGAGATGTACTTGGTGGAGTTGCACGGCCACGGGACGTCCTCCTGGCCCTGCTCCAGCGGGGCGCCCAGGGTGTGGACGGCCTTGACGAAGAAGCCGTCGTCACCGAGCTCGTCCAGCACCGGCTGTCCCATGCGGGTCATGGTGCGCATGGACACCGCGACATAGGCGGAGTCGGTGATCTCGACGCCGACCGCGGACAGCGGCGAGCCCAGCGGGCCCATGCAGAACGGGACGACGTACATCGTCCGGCCCTTCATCGAGCCGCGGAAGATCCCTCCCTTGTCGTCCGCCCCCTGGAAGATCTCCCGCATCTCGGCGGGCGCCTTCCAGTGGTTGGTCGGACCCGCGTCCTCCTCCTTCTCGGAACAGATGAACGTCCGGTCCTCCACGCGGGCCACGTCGGACGGGTCCGACGCCGCGTAGTAGGAGTTGGGGCGCTTGATCGGGTCGAGTTTCCGGAAGGTGCCCTTCTGGACGAGCTCCTCGCACAGTCGCTCGTACTCGGCCTCGGATCCGTCACACCAGACCACGCTGTCCGGCTGCGTCAGTTCGGCGATCTCATTGACCCACGAGATCAGTTCCTTGTGGTGGGTGGGGATGACGGGGGGAGCCGCGATGTCGCGCGCCACGATCGCTCCTAAATGAGGGGTTTTTGTCTTGTCGCCCCGTGGGGGCTGCGACCCGGATGCTTCGTAGCCGCTCATCCGGTGCCGACCGCACTCATTTGATCATCCGACGAGAGCGCCCATCTGTCCAGGGGGCGTCACAGGTGAGCGACGTGAGTAATGCCACGATTCCCGCGATTCTTTGCGTCCACGTTGGATTCGACTGAAGGTCTTTTTGCGTTCGGCCCGTTCGCCGGTGCTCACCGTCCGGCACTGATTCACGACTTACGGTGCCGTAGGTACGATGCGCGCATGACTGCGTCCGCCTCCGACGCGCCCCTGGACGAGCCGGTCGCCGGCCGCGGTCCCGTCGCGCCCTCCCTGCCGCACCAGGTCAAGCCGAAGCTGCGCGGCTGGCTGCATCTCGGCATGTTCCCGGCCGTACTCGTCGCGGGGCTCGCACTCACCGCGCTGGCCGGTTCCACCCGCGGACGCATCGCCTGCGGGATCTACGTCCTCACCGCCTGCCTGCTCTTCGGTGTGAGCGCGCTGTACCACCGGGGCAACTGGGGACCGCGCATGGGCGGCGTGCTGCGCAGGCTCGACCACGCGAACATCTTCCTGATCATCGCGGGCACGTACACACCGCTCACCCTGCTGCTCCTGCCCAGCGCCAAGGGGCAGTGGCTGCTGTGGGGCATATGGGTCGCGGCCGCCGCCGGCATCGTCTTCCGCGTCTTCTGGGTCGGCGCCCCGCGCTGGCTCTACACCCCCTGCTACATCGCGATGGGCTGGGCGGCCGTCTTCTTCCTGCCGGACTTCCTGCGCACCGGCGGCATCGCCGTCCTGGTCCTGGTCGTCGTCGGCGGGCTCCTCTACAGCGCGGGCGGCGTCGTCTACGGCATCAAGCGGCCGAACCCGTCACCGCGCTGGTTCGGCTTCCACGAGGTCTTCCACAGCTTCACGCTGGCCGCCTTCGTGGTGCACTACGTGGGCATCTCGCTGGTGGCCTACCAGCACGCGTAACGCCTCACACCCCTCCCCCACCCGGCCACGGCTCACCCGAGCCGTGGCCGTTTCCGTGTGCCCGAAAACCCCGGAGGAGCCGGACAGCGCCGGAAGGAGGCCGGGACATATTCGGCAGTCGATACAGATTGACAGAGACTCGATTTTAAGAGCTACTTTCATTTCATGGCTACTCTCACCCACGCCGAAGACGTGCGGCGCGATCCCCGCCGCTGGTGGGCCCTCGCGGCCCTGGTCGCGAGCATGCTGGTGCTCGGCTTCGACATGACGATCCTCAACGTCGCTCTGCCGACCATGGCGAGGGAGCTCGGCGCCTCGACCGGGCAGCAGCAGTGGATGGCGGACGCGTACGTCGTCGTCTTCGCCGCGCTGATGCTCCCCGCGGGACTCCTCGGCGACCGGTTCGGACGGCGGCTGATGCTGATCGCCGGGCTCGCGGTCTTCCTCGCCGGTTCCGTGGTGGGCGCCCTGACCGGCGACGTCGGCGGGGTGATTGTTGCCCGTGCGGTCATGGGCGTCGGCGCGGCACTCGTCATGCCGCTGGCGCTGTCCGTGCTGCCCTCGATGTTCGGGCCCGAGGAGCGCGCCAAGGCCGTCGGCGTCATCTCGGCCGCCTCGGCGCTCGGCCTGCCGCTCGGCCCGATCATCGGCGGCTGGCTGCTGAACCACTTCTGGTGGGGCTCGGTCTTCCTCATCAACGTGCCCATGGCCGGCCTCGGCGTCGCGGCCTGCCTCCTGCTGCTCCCCGAGACCCGCGATCCGGCCTCCCCGAAGGTCGGCGCGCTGTCCACGGCGTTCACCGCGACCGGCCTCGGCGCGCTCGTCTACGCGATCATCGAGGCGCCCGACCGCGGCTGGGGCGACCCGCTGGTGCTCGCCGCGTTCACCGCGGCCGCCGTCCTCCTGGCCGGGCTCGTGCTGCGGGAGCGCCGCGAGGCCCGCCCCATGCTCGACATGACGCTGCTCGCCCGGCGCGGCTTCCTGTTCAACGTGATCGCCGCGACCCTGGTGATGTTCGTGCTGAGTGGCCTGATGTTCGTGCTGCCGCCCTACCTCCAGGCCGTGCTCGGCCACGACGCGCTCGGCACCGGTGTGCGGCTGCTGCCCATGATGGGCGGGCTGCTGGTCGCCGCGAAGGGCGCGCAGCCGGTCGTCGCCCGGTTCGGACCGCGGGCCGTGGTCGCCGCGGGACTGGTGGTGCTCGCCTTCGCCGCGCTGCTGGGCAGCCGTACGACCGTGGAGTCCGGCTACGGCTTCACCGCCCTGTGGCTGTCGATCGCCGGTGTCGGCTTCGGTTTCTCCGTCGTCCCGGCCATGGACGGGGCGCTGGCCGCCCTGCCCGCCGACCGGGCGGGCAGCGGATCCGGTCTGCTGATGACGCTGCGCCAGGTCGGCGGCGCGGTCGGCATCGCCCTGCTCGGCAGCCTCCTGGCGAGCGCCTTCCGGCACCGGCTCGACGTCACCGGGCTGCCCGCCGAGACCGCGCACACCGCCGGGCAGTCCGTGGTCGCGGCCCACCTGGTCGCCGAGAGGACGGGCTCGGCGCAGCTGGCGGCCTCCGCGAACGCGGCGTACGTGCACGGCATGGGCCTGGTGCTGCTGGTGGGCGGGATCGCCTCGGTGGTGGCGGCGATGCTGGCGGCCGCGTTCCTGCCGGGCGCCGCCCAGGGCGCCGTACGGCGGGCCGAGCCGGAGGAGGACCCGGCCATGGCCCGACCCTGACCCTATGCCGGACAATGACCTTCATGACGGCCGCACGTACCACGACCCCAGCCGACCGCCCCCCGATGGGGCTGAGGGAACGCAAGAAGCTCAAGACCCGGCAGGCGATCCGTACGGCGACGTACGCGCTGATCGAGGAGCAGGGGTACGACGCCACGACGATCGAGCAGATCGCCGACCGCGCCGAGGTGTCGCCGTCGACCGTCTTCCGTTACTTCCCGACCAAGGAGGACATCGTCCTCACGGACGAGTACGACGAGATCATGCTGGAGGAGCTGCGGGCCCGGCCCGTGGACGAGCCGTGGATGGACTCCCTCCGGCATGTGATGCACAAGGCCCTTGCGCTGGGAATGACCGACGAGCCCGAGGTGTCCCGGCTGCGCGCCCGGCTGGGCGTCGAGGTTCCCGCGGTCCGCGCCCGGATGATGGAGAGCATGTCGGAAGCCGGCCTGCTCATCCGCCAGGCCATCGCGGCCCGCACCGGCCTGGACCAGGACAGCCTGGAGGTGCGGGTCTTCGCCATGTCCCTCATGGGCGGCCTGATGGAGGTCTCCCTGTACTGGGCCGAGAACGGGTGCAGGGGCGAGCTGAGCGACCTCATGGACCAGGCCATGGACGTCCTGGAACACGGTCTGCCCACCGGAAATCCGTGAGCCCGCGGCCTCGCACCCGTGCCATCCTGTCGGGGTGAACGGTCCCGAGATCCACGTCGGGTTCGCCCCCGGCCTGCACCTGTTCGTCCCGCACGCCCGGCGCCGCGGCGCCACCGCGGTCGTCACGGACGGCGTCTCGACGCTCGGCCACGTCGTGGAGTCCCTGGGCGTGCCGCTCACCGAGGTCGGCGCGCTGGTGGTGGACGGCCGTGAGGTGCCGGTGTCGCACGTGCCGCGGGCGGACGAGACGGTCCAGGTGCGCGCCGTCGCCCGGCCCCAGCACGTCCCCGGCGCTCCCCTGCGCTTCCTCCTCGACGTGCACCTGGGCACCCTCGCCCGCCGGCTGCGCCTGCTGGGCGTCGACACGGCCTACGAGTCCACCGACATCGGCGACCCCGCGCTCGCCGCCCGCTCGGCCGCCGAGAAGCGGGTCATGCTCAGCCGCGACCGCGGCCTGCTGCGCCGCCGTGAACTGTGGGCGGGCGCCTACGTCTACAGCACCCGCCCGGACGACCAACTCCACGACGTCCTCGACCGCTTCCGCCCCGAGCTGCGCCCCTGGACCCGCTGCACCGCCTGCAACGGCCTGCTGCGGGACGCCACGAAGGACGAGGTGGCCGAGCAGCTCGAGCACGGCACTCATCGCACGTACGACGTCTTCGCCCGCTGCGGCGACTGCGGCCGCGCCTACTGGAAGGGCGCCCACCACGACCAGCTGGAGGCCATCGTGGAACGCGCCCTGGCCGGGTACGCCGACCGGAGCTGACGTCCGGGGCCCGTCCCAGGGCCGGCGTCCGGGCCCGGCTCAGCCGCCCAGTGCGGTGCGCAGGCGGTCCGGGTCGGTCGTGGGGGCGTCGCAGGTGAAGTTGCGGCAGACGTAGGCGGTCGGCTCGCCGTGGGCGAGGGGGCGGTCGGCGAGCAGCGGGAACTCCTCGCTCTCCGGGGTGCCGTACGCGACGACCGCGCCGGGGGCGGTGCCCAGAAGTGCCGTACGGTGCAGGGCCTTGGCCGCCTTGTCGTCGAGGGACGGGCCGACGACCGCGACCTCGCGCGGACCGTCCAGCAGGGCCTCGGCGACGGCGAGGCCCCAGCCGATGAAGCGCGGAACGCGCGGGCCGAGCGCGCTCACCACGCCCAACGCCCGCTCGGCGGCGGTGCGGTGGACCTCGGAACCCGTGTGGGCGGCGTAGCCGAGCAGGGCGCCGGCGGCCGCCGACCAGCCGGAGGGGGTGGCGTTGTCGGTGGGGTCCTGGGGCCGGCGGATCAACTGCTCGGCATCGGCGGCCGTGTCGTAGAGGGCGCCCGACTCCGGGTCGGCGAACCGGGTGAGCACATGCCCGAGGAGCAGCCCGGCGAACTCCAGCCAGACGCCCTCGCCGGTCACGGAGGCGAGGGCGAGGAAGCCCTCGGCGACGTCGGCGTAGTCCTCCAGCACTCCGGCGTTGGCTCCGGCCCGGCCGTCCTTGCTGGTACGGCACAGCCCCGCGTGCTCGTCCATGTGCAGCCGGACCAGGAGGTCGGCGGCGCCGACGGCGGCCTCGATCAGGTCCGGGCGGTCGAAGTAGGCGCCGGTCTCGGCGAGGGCGGCGATCGCCAGCCCGTTCCAGGCGGCGACGACCTTGTCGTCCCGGCCGGGCGCCGGGCGCTCGGCCCTCTTCGCCAGCAGCCGGCGCCGGACGGACTCGACCCGGTCGGCGTCGAAAACGCCCTCTTGAACGGGGAGTTGCAGGACGGAGGAGCCGTGTTCGAAGGTGCCTTCCTCGGTCACGCCGAAACAGCGGGCGGCGAGTTCGGCGTCCTCGGCGCCGAGGGCCTCACGCAGCTGGGCGGGGGTCCAGACGTAGTAGGCGCCCTCGACGTGCCGGCCCGTGCCGTCGTCGCTGTCGGCGTCCAGGGCCGAGGCGAACCCTCCTTCGGCGGTGCGCAGTTCGCGCACCATGAAGTCGGCGGTCGCGAGGGCGACCCGGCGGGCGAAATCGGAGCCGGTGGCCCGCCACAGGTGAGCGTAGACCCGGCACAGCAGGGCGTTGTCGTACAGCATCTTCTCGAAGTGCGGCACCACCCAGTCGCGGTCGACGGAGTACCGGGCGAAGCCGCCGCCGAGCTGGTCGTGGATGCCGCCGCGGGCCATCCGCTCGCAGGTGTCCGCCGCCATCTGGAGGGCGCCCTCGGAGCCGGTGCGGGCGTGGTGCCGCAGCAGGAACTCGATCACCATCGACGGCGGGAACTTCGGCGCCGCGCCGAACCCGCCGCGCTTCGCGTCGTACTCCCGGGTCAGCGCGAGCAGCGCCTGCGCCAGGTCCTCCTCGCCGGGGGGTCGCGCGGCGCCGTAGTCGATCTCCCGCTGCGCGAGGTCCCGCACGATCTTCCCGGCGACGTCGGCGACTTCCTCCCGCCGGGTCTGCCAGGCCTGCCGCACCCCTTCGAGGACCTGCCCGAAGGAGGGCATGCCGTGCCGGGACTCGGGCGGGAAGTAGGTGCCGAAGTAGAACGGCTCGGCGTCGGGCGTGAGGAACACGGTCATCGGCCACCCGCCCTGCCCGGTGGCGGCCTGCACGGCCTCCATGTACACGGCGTCGACGTCGGGGCGCTCCTCGCGGTCCACCTTGACGCTGACGAAGTGCTCGTCGAGGAAGGCGGCGGTGGCCGGGTCCTCGAAGGATTCGTGCGCCATGACATGGCACCAGTGGCAGCTGCTGTACCCGACGCTCAGCAGCACGGGGACATCGCGCCGTCGGGCCTCCTCGAAGGCCTCCGCCGACCACGGCCACCAGTCGACCGGGTTGTCGGCGTGCTGGAGCAGGTACGGGGACGTCTCGTGGGCCAGTCGGTTCGCCATACCCTCCATCCTGCCTCACCCGGCCCCGCCGGACGCGGATGGTGATCGACCCGCGACTCCTCGTGTGGCCCCGCCCTCCTATCCGGGCGGTCGGCACCCGATCGGGGCCATCGGTGATCGCCGCCCCCTCGCGCTCCCGGCCGACCCGAAGGACACTCGTAGGAAAGGGAGTTGGCGCCAGAGGGGGACGGGACATGCGGGATGGCCATCGGGCGGACGCCGAGCGGCTGCTGACTCGGGCCGTGGAGGAGGAGGTTCGCCGCTCGGGCGGCCGGGTGGACGGAAGTGTGCTGCTGTCCCGGGCGCGCGGCGCGCTGGACACCATGGCCGAGACCGCGGCGGAGGAGTACGAGGCCTACACGCGGGCGCTGGACGAGTCGGGGGCCGGGCAGCTCACGTTCGCCCAGCGCTACGCGCGCGAGGGCGGCGGAACTCCCCTGCTCGTCGCGGGAGTCGCGGGACTCGCCGCCATCGTGGCCGACCTGGCGCTGGGCACCGACGGCGGCACCGCCGTCGGCGCGGGCGTCACCGTCGGGGTGGTGGGCGCCGCCGCCACCGTCGTGAAGGTGACCGCCACCCATCTGCCCGCCGCCCACCGCCGGGCCGGGGCGGCCGGCCAGCCCGGCGGTCCGGAGCAGCTGCGGTTGCAGTGGCTGACCGCGCTGGAGGTGCGCGGCATCCGCCCGTTCCTCGACCAGCAGCGTGTGCTGAGCGCGTCCACCACTCCGAAGAAGGCGGCGCCCCGGCTGCGCGGCACGGACAAGAGCGCGGCGGCCCGCAGACGCAGTGTCCTCGAGCAGTCGTTCGGTCACCTGCCCGACTCGGAGGACGTGTTCGCGGGGCGGCGGGAGGAGATGGCACGGATCCGGCAGTGGGTGCAGGCGGCCCGCGCGTCCACCCAGACCCGGCCGACCGTCGTGGTCCTGCACGGAGCGCCGGGCTCCGGCCGCAGCACGCTGGCCGTGCGCGCGGCCCACGATCTGAGGGACCAGTTCCGGGGCGCGGTCGTGGTCGACCTGCGCGGCGGCAGCCAGGACGAGCCGCCGCTGCCCACCCGCGACGCCCTGCTGCACCTGCTCAACCGGCTCGGCGCGCCCCGCGAGCAACTGCTGTTCCGCGAACGCTCCTCCCCCGAGCAGCAGCTCAAACGGCTGGGCGAGCTGTACCACCAGCATCTGACGGGGCTGCCGGTCACGATCGTGCTGGACGACGCCTCGGACGCCGAGCAGGTCCGCGCCCTGATCCCCGAGCGGTCCGACAGCCTGGTCCTGGTCACCGCCCGCGAGCCGCTCCGGCTGCCCGCCGACCTGCCGGCCTGGGTGCACCAGCTGCCCGTCCGGGCCCTGGACGCGGTAGGCGCGGAGGAGCTGCTGACCGCCGCCGCACAGGACAGCTCGGGGCCCTACGACGCGGAGTCCACCGACCGGATCGGGCGGTTGTGCGGCGGGCTGCCGCTGGCGCTGCGGATCGCGGGCTCCTGTCTCGGCCCGCGCTCACCGCGTCAACTGGCCACGGATCTGGGCGCGTACGGCCCGGTGGAACCGGTGGAACGGGCGCTGTGGCTGCGCTACACCGACCAGTCGGAGCAGGCCCGCAGGCTGCTGAGGCGGCTCGCCCTGGCCGGTCGCGCCTCGATGGGCGGCGCGGCGGCGGCCGCGCTGCTGGCCGTGGACGAGGCGGAGGCGAACCGGCACCTGGCGGCCCTCGCCCGGGCGGGCCTGATCGACCATGTGCGGGGCAACCGCTACCGGCTGCACGACCTGGTGCGGGCCTTCGCGCACGCGCGTCTGCTGGACGAGGAGAGCCCCGCCGAGCGGACGGCGGCGCAGGAGCGGCTGATCGAGAACTACGCCGAGCTGGCCGACTCGGTGCTGCGCCTGGTCGACGGGAACATGTCGACCCGCTCGGACCGCTTCAGCCCGCACGGCTTCACCTCCCTGGACGAGGCGCTGCGCTGGCTGGACGACGAGTCGAGCTTCATCACGGCGGCCCTCAGGCAGGCGGAGGGCGTGAACCAGGGAACCGTGCTGAACCTGCTCGGCGCCCTGTGCGACTACTGCCTGCTGCGCGGCGACCTGTACCGGCTGGGGGAGATCAGCGAGCTGACCCAGGCCGTCGACCAGGGGCTGCTGGTCCGGTCGGTGCAGTGGCGTACCGGTATCGCGGCCCGCCAGCTCGGCGAGCTGGACAAGGCGCGTACCACGCTGGCCTCGGTCGTCGACCTCTACCGGGAGGCCCACCACGACGCGGGCGCGGCCCGCGCGCTGAACTCGCTCGGCATCACGCTGCACCACCAGGGCAACCTGACGGAGGCGGCGGCCCGGCTGCGGGAGGCCCTCGACCTTCAGGCGGCGCCCGAGCTGGCGACCGACCGCGCCTGGACGATGCACGCGCTGGCGGCGGTGGAGCGGGACCGGGCGCATCTGGCGGAGGCGCTGGAGCTGCTGACCCGGTCGCTGGTGCTGCACCGGGAGGGCGGGTCGGTGCACGGTGAGGCGTGGGCCCACTTCCAGCTGGGCCAGCTCGCGCTGCGCAGGGGCGACGTGGAGCGCGCCGAGGCGGACCTGCGCCAGGCGCTGGACCGCTACCGCCGCACCCAGGACGCCCGCGGCGAGGCCTGGGCCCTCACCCAGCTGGCCCGGGCCCGGCTGGTGGCCGGCGACACGGCCGAGGCGGTGGAGGAGCTGCGGCAGGCGGCGGCACGGCACCGGGACAACGAGGACGCGCGCGGCGAGGCGTGGACGCTGTACTACCTCGGTCAGGCGCTGGAGGAGACCGGCGGGCTCGACCAGGCGGTGCGCGAGCTGGAGCGCGCCCGCACCATGTTCTCCCGGATGCGGGACGTGTACGGGCTGGCCTGCGCCCGGCATCACTCGGCCCGGGTCACCCGGGACCAGCGGGCGGCGCAGACCGGGTCACTGCGCAACTCCGGTTTCGCCCGCCAGCTCCTCGTCGACGCCCGCGCCGACTTCCAGCGCATCGGCGTCGCGCACGGCGAGGCGTGGACGTGTCTGGAGCTGGCCGTCGTGGACGCCGGGAACGCGCGCACCCAGCAGGCGCTGTCCCTGTGCGACGAGGCGCTGGCCCTGTTCGCCTCCTACGGCGACCGCCGCGGTGAGGACTGGGCCAGGTTCCTGCGCTGCACCCTGCTGCCGTACGCGGCCCCCGGCGGTACGGAGGTCGGCACGGCCGTGGCCCAGGAGGAACTGGCCCAGCTCGCCCGCGGCGGCCATCCGCTGCGCGACGCGAAGCTGAACGACTACGTCGAGGCCTACCGGCTCCTCCTGGAGCGCGGTGTGAGCCTGGAGGCGGGCTGGCAGGCCTGGCGCCTGGGCATGGTGCCCGAGCGGCACGCGCGGGAGGTGATGGGGGTGGCGGTGCCGGACGGCGAGAGCTGAGGGCGGCACCGCCCGCCCGGGTGTCAGCCCCGCTCGGCCTTGGCCTCGCCGGAGGCGGCACCGGGCCGCGCGGCGGGGTCCGGGGCCTCCTTGAAGTCGACCCTGCCCATGTGGCGGTTCATGGACTTCATCAGGCCCCAGACCACGAGGGCCATCACCGCGAAGACGACGAAGCCGAGGACGCCGGGGGTGACCTTGTTCTTGTCGAACTCGGCGAGGGTTACCAGGTGCGTCATTGCCAGGCTCACGCTTGCACTCATGTCAGGCATTGTCCCTCACAGCTGCCGGACGCCCGCAAAGAGGTCGTCCTCCGGGAGCGAGGTGTCGACGAGCGACTTCGCGAGCTCGTACTCCTCCGTCGGCCAGACCTCCTTCTGGACCTCCATCGGCACCCGGAACCAGCCGCCGTCGGGGTCGATCTGCGTGGCGTGGGCGATCAGCGCCTTGTCGCGGATCTCGAAGAAGTCGGCGCAGGGGACGTGCGTGGTGAGCGTGCGCTCCTTGTGGCCCGAGTCGTCCCAGCGCTTGAGCCACTCGCCGTAGGGGGACTCCAGGCCGCGGTCGAGCAGGGCCTGGTGCAGCGCCTCGGTGCGCAGGCGGTTGAAGCCCTGGTTGTAGTACAGCTTCAGCGGCTGGTAGGCCGGGCCGTACTCCGCCTCCGGGTACTTCTCGGCGTCCGCGGCGCCCTCGAAGGCCACCATCGAGATCTTGTGGGTCATGATGTGGTCGGGGTGCGGGTAGCCGCCGTTCTCGTCGTAGGTGGTGATCACCTGGGGACGGAAGGAGCGGATCCGGCGGACCAGCTCGCCGGCCGCCTTGTCGAGGTCCTCCAGAGCGAAGCAGCCCTCGGGCAGCGGCGGCAGCGGGTCGCCCTCGGGCAGGCCGGAGTCGACGAAGCCGAGCCAGTCCTGGCTCACCCCGAGGATTTCGCGGGCCTCCTCCATCTCCTTGCGGCGCACCTCGTGGATGTTCTCCTCGATGTACTTGTCGCCCTGGAGCTTGGGATTGAGGATGGAGCCGCGCTCTCCGCCCGTGCAGGTCACCACCAGCACGTCCACCCCCTCGGAAACGTACTTGGCCATGGTGGCCGCGCCCTTGCTCGACTCGTCGTCGGGGTGCGCGTGCACGGCCATCAGTCGCAGCTGGTCAGTCAAGGCTCAGTCCTCAGGTCAAGTCGGTGCCCGGCTCGGCGGGCAGTCAACGGGGTGCCGTCCCGCGGGGAGATCGGTCCGGGGTGGCGGTCGGTCGGTCGGGCGGGGGCTTCTATAGTGACCGAATCGGGGGGCGAATAATTCCGGGGTCCGGCTCCGGAAGCCCCCCGCGGGACGCCCGTCCCGCACCGGCCGAGAGGACGATCATGAGCACGGTGAGCACCCGGCTGCCCGAGGGGCGCTACGGCCGCTCCCCGGACGGGCGCGCCGACCACAAGCTCAAAATCGCCGGTGCCGTCCTGGGCGCGGCCCTGCTCGCCCTGATCGGCTACTTCGCCTACCACTACGTCGGCCAGAACAAGATCAGTGCGCAGGTCATCGCCTTCCAGACGTCGGACGACTCCGTGCGGATCCATCTGGAGGTCCACAAGGACGCCGGCGCCCGCGGCTACTGCACGCT
Organism: Streptomyces sp. NPDC004721; assembly: GCF_053601495.1. Taxonomy (NCBI): domain Bacteria; kingdom Bacillati; phylum Actinomycetota; class Actinomycetes; order Kitasatosporales; family Streptomycetaceae; genus Streptomyces; species Streptomyces sp. NPDC004721. Next base: position 6,248 of record NZ_JBSGBZ010000073.1, on the reverse strand, counting down.
GCGCTCGCAGGCGGCCGACGGCTCCGAGGTCGGACGGGCGGACTTCCGCTTCGACGAGCACGCCTCGCAGATCGACAAGGTGCTCACCCTGCGGACGACGGCCCGGGGCACGACGGCCGAGCTGCTGGGCTGCAGCAGCGGGTGACGCGTCGGCGTCGACCGGAATAGTTGGTCGCTGACCTGCGCTGACGCAGGTCTCACGGCTTATGTCCTCCCCCTTTGAGCCCGGAATTGTTAGGCTCGTGGTTTCGCCCACCCATGAGGGAACATTCTTCTGGGTAGGGCGATGCTTTGTATTCCCAGCACCGACGAGGAGCACCTGTGACCCAGACCAGCGAGAACGTCACCTGGCTGACCCAGGAGGCGTACAACAAGCTCAAGGACGAGCTTGCGCACCTTACTGGTCCTGCGCGCACGGAGATCGCCGCCAAGATCGCGGCCGCGCGCGAGGAGGGCGACCTGCGCGAGAACGGCGGGTACCACGCGGCCAAGGAGGAGCAGGGCAAGCAGGAGCTCCGCGTGCGCCAGCTGACCCAGCTCCTGGAGACCGCCCAGGTGGGCGAGCCGCCTGCCGCGGACGGTGCGGTCGCGCCGGGCATGGTGGTCACGATCGCCTTCGACGGCGACGAGGACGACACCCTGACCTTCCTGCTGGCCTCGCGGGAGTACGCGAGCGCCGAGATCGAGACCTACTCGCCGCAGTCCCCGCTGGGCTCCGGCGTGATGGGCCACAAGGTCGGCGAGGACGCGGATTACGAGCTGCCGAACGGCAAGATCGCCTCGGTGAAGATCCTCAAGGCCGAGCCGTACGGCGGCTGAGTCCCGCACCGCACCGCCTTCCGGCGAAGCCCCCGGCGCTCCGCGTGAGCACCGGGGGCTTCGTCATGTCCAGACCATTCGTCATGTCCGGAACATCGGAGGGCCGGCTCCGCCGTCGCCCGCGCTCAGGCCGTGGCCGAGCGGTACTTGCGTACCGCCAGGGTGCGGAACGCCACGACAATCAGCACGGACCACAGCAACGATGCCCACACCGGGTGCTGCATGGGCCAGGCGTCCGGCACCGGATATCCCGCCGGGAGGTTGCCGAATAGCTGGCGGCATGCCTGCACAGTGGCACTGAACGGGTTCCAGTTCGCGATGGTCTGCAAGAACGAGGGCATGTTCTCCGACGGCACGAACGCATTCGAGATGAATGTCAGCGGGAACAGCCAGATCAGGCCGCCGGAGGTGGCCGCCTCGGGGGTGCGTACGGACAGGCCGATCAGCGCGCCGATCCACGAGAACGCGTAGCCGAGCAGGAGCAGCAGACCGAATCCGACCAGCACCTTGCCGAAGTTCTCGTGCGTGCGCCAGCCGACCAGGACGGCGACGACCGCGAGGACCACCAGGGTCAGTGCCGTCTGCACCAGGTCGGCGAGGGTGCGGCCGGTGAGGACCGCGCCGCGGGCCATGGGCAGCGAGCGGAACCTGTCGATGAGGCCCTTGTGCATGTCGTCGGCGATCCCCGCGCCGGCTCCGGCTGTGGCGAACGTGACGGTCTGCGCGAAGATGCCCGCCATCAGGAACTCGCGGTATCCGGTGGGGCTGAGGCCCGCACCCGGGACGCTGATCGAGCCGCCGAACACATAGCTGAACAGCACCACGAACATAATCGGCTGGATCAGCCCAAAGATAAGCATCTCGGGGATCCGGGTCATGCGGATCAGATTGCGCTTGGCGACGACCATCGAGTCACGGACGGACTGGGCCAGGGCGTTGCCGGGCGGCGCGATCCGCGCACTGTCGGTGGCGGCACTCACTTGACGGTCTCCTTCTTGCGCCGGCGGTCTCTGGCGTCGGCGCCCTGGGCGCCGCTCGTGCCGTTCTCACCCTCGGCCTCGGCCACATGGCCGGTGAGGGACAGGAACACGTCGTCGAGGGTCGGGCGGCGCAGACCGATGTCGTCGATCTCGATGCCGCGGGTGTCCAGCTCCCGGATGATCTCGGCCAGGAGCTTCGCACCGCCGGTGACGGGCGTGGTGATCTTGCGAGTGTGATCCTCGACGGTGGTGTCGCCCTTGCCGAAGCCCCGCAGCACCTCGGCGGCGGTGGGGATGTGCTCGCGCTGGTGGACCACGACCTCGACGCGCTCGCCGCCGGTGCGGGCCTTGAGCTGGTCGGAGGTGCCGCGGGCGATGACCCGGCCGTGGTCGACCACCGCAATCTCGTGCGCCAGGTGGTCGGCCTCCTCCAGGTACTGCGTGGTGAGCAGCAGGGTGGTGCCGCCGGAGACCAGCTGCTTGATGACCTCCCACAGCTGCTGGCGGTTGCGCGGGTCGAGGCCGGTCGTCGGCTCGTCCATGAACATCACCGGCGGGGAGACGACGAGCGCCGCCGCCAGGTCGAGCCGGCGGCGCATGCCTCCGGAGTAGGTCTTCGCGGGCCGGTCCGCGGCGTCGGCGAGGTTGAACTGCTCCAGCAGCTCCCCCGCCCTGGTCTTCGCCGCCGCGGCCCTCATCTGGTACAGCCGGCCGACCATCTCGAGGTTCTCGCGGCCGGTCAGATACTCGTCGACCGCGGCGAACTGGCCGGACAGGCCGATCGACCGCCGCACCTCGTTGGGCTGCTTGAGGACGTCGAGACCCGCGACGACGGCCTTGCCGCTGTCGGGTCGCAGCAGCGTGGTCAGACAGCGGACGGTGGTGGTCTTGCCCGCGCCATTGGGCCCGAGCAGTCCCAGCACCGTGCCCTCGGGGACGTCGAGGTCGACGCCGTCCAGAGCCCTTACGTCGCCGAAGGTCTTCACCAGACCTTCGGCATAGATGGCGCCTGGCATGTGAGTCTCCGCGTCGTCGGGGATGGTCGGAAAAGCCTAGAGAGGCAGGTGTTGTTTCGCTGGGAATTTTCGCCGCGTCACGTCCGGGCAGGCCGCCCCGCGAACACGACACACCATAACGCGATGTATCGCGTCCACTCAACGGATTTACTCGAACGAGTGATGAAGAGCTGATGACCTCCGTGTTCCGCCCGCCATCCGCCCGCCCGGCGGAGGGCGGGATCAGTCGATGACCGTGTAGCCGGCCTCGCGCAGGGCCTGGCCGACCTCGGCGCAGTGCGCCGGCCCCTTCGTCTCCAGGTGCAGCTCCACCTCGGCCTCCGCGAGCCCGAGCCGGGGGTCGGTCCGGACGTGGCTGACGTCGAGGACGTTGGCGTCGACCGCCGACAGCACGCCCAGCAGCGTGGCGAGCGCGCCCGGCCGGTCGGTCAGCCGCAGGCTGACCGCCAGATAGCGGCCCTGCGCGGCCATGCCGTACCGCAGCACCCGCTGGAGCAGCACCGGATCGACGTTCCCGCCGGACAGCACCGCCACCACCGGGCCGGCCACGGGGCCCGAAGAGCCCAGCAGCGCGGCGACCGGGCTCACCCCGGCCGGCTCGACCACCAGCTTGGCCCGCTCCAGGCACAGCAGCAGCGCGGCGGACAACTCGTCCTCGGTGACCGTGCGCACCTCGTCCAGCAGTTCGCGCAGGATCCCGAACGGTACGTCGCCCGGCCGGCCGACTCTGATGCCGTCGGCCATCGTCGCCGGAGTGCCGACCGTCACCGGGCGGCCCGCCGCCAGCGAGGGCGGGTACGCGGCCGAGCCCGCCGCCTGCACGCCGATGATCCGCACGTCCGGCCGCAGCGACTTCACCGCCACCGCGATTCCGGCCGCGAGCCCGCCGCCGCCGATACCGACGACGATCGTGCGCACCTGCGGGCACTGCTCCAGGATCTCCAGGCCCACCGTGCCCTGGCCCGCGATGATGTCGGGGTGGTCGAACGGGTGGATGAACACCGCGCCCGTCCGGGCCGCGTACTCCTGGGCGGCGGCCAGCGTCTCGTCGACCACCTGGCCGTGCAGGCACACCTCGGCGCCGTAGTCCTGCGTGGCGCTGATCTTCGGCAGCGGGGCGCCCTTCGGCATGAACACCGTGGAGTGCACCCCGAGCAGGGACGACGCCAGCGCGACGCCCTGCGCGTGGTTGCCGGCGCTCGCGGCCACCACCCCGGCGGCACGCTCCTCGGGCAGCAGCCCCGCGATCCGGACGTAGGCGCCGCGCAGCTTGAACGAACCCGTCCGCTGGAGGTTCTCGCACTTCAGGTGCACTGGCGCGCCCACCAGGTCGGACAGGTACCTGCTGCCCTCCATCGCGGTCACCCGCGCCACCCCGGAGAGCATCTTCTGCGCGCCGCGCACATCGTCCAGGGTGACGGGCCAGGGGGAGCCGGCCGTGCTGTAGCTCATGCCTCAAGTCTCGCAGTTCACGGGCCGCGGACGCCGTTGTGACCATCCTCCGAGACCGGATAGCGCAGTGCCGGTACGACTTGCCCCCCGGCCGCGTAACCTGTCCCCCAACCCAGCAGCTCTCCAGAAGTGAGCCCCCGGCCATGCCCACAACACCCGACATGTCGACGGACATGACGACCGGCGGTGACACCGGTCTGCTCGACACCCTCCAGCACGAGGTGGCGGTCTTCGCACGCCGGGCCGAGCAGACCCGACTCGGCGGCGTCGGACAGGTGCGCAACTCCATGGACCGCGCCGCGTACCTGCTGCTCAACCGCCTCGACAAAGAGGGCCCGATGGGCGTCAAGGCGCTCGCCGCGAGCATGGGCATCGACTCCTCCACCGTCACCCGTCAGGTGGCGCCGCTCGTCGACACCGGCCTCGTCAAGCGCACCTCGCACCCCGAGGACGGGCGCGCCGTGGTACTCCAGCTCTCCCCGCGCGGGCTGTCGCGGCTGGAGGAGGTCCGCTCGTCCAGGCGGCAGCTGATGGCCGAGCTGACCCAGGACTGGGAGCCGGCGGAGCGCGAAGCCTTCTGCTCACTGCTGACCCGCTTCAACGACGCCCTCTCCGCCCGCCAGTGCATACCGCAGACGGACTCGCCCTCGGCGTCGTAGAGCCGCGACCGGGCGCGGGCCGACGGGTGTGAACGCGGCTCTTGACCGACGGCCGGTCCCTCCCCTCATATGAGACCGGGCCCTCGTCGTACGCGGTTCAGGAGGCGTACGAGAACGGGTCCCTCGGTCACGGTCGCCCTTGGGGGGAGGTGCGGTGCGAGAACGGCAGGCGGCCCAAGGGGCTCGCCGGGCCCGGGAGTTCGAGGCGTTCGTCGCGGGCGCGGCCGGGCGGCTGCTGCATGCCGCCACGCTGCTCACCGCCGAGGCGCCCGGCGACAACCCGCGCGCGCGACGCCTGCTGACCCTCGCCCTGGCGCACACGTACGCGTGCTGGGACCGGCTGCGCGGCGAGGACCCGTACAACCACGCCCGCCGGCATCTGGCCGCCCGCTTCGCCCGCGAGGCGTGGCACCAGCGCGGGGGTCCGGGCCGCGCCCGCCGGAGGCCACCCGGCGCCTTGGCCGCGCTCACTCCCCAGGAGCGCCTGATCATCGTCCTCAGGCTGTACGAGGGGGTGGCCGAGGAACAGGCGGCCGCCCTGCTGGGCCTGCCCACGGACCGCGTCCGCGCCATCTGCGACCGCGCGATCACCACGCTCACCCGCACTCCGGTGAGCCCGGCACCGGCGGTCGGCGACGCCGAGGCGGCAGCGTCGTGAGTGGAACGAGACGCGTGAGCGGCGTGTGCGACTTGCGGAGCCCATGTGGCCAGAGAGGTGCATGCAACGCGAGTGGCCTGTGCGCCCTGTGCAGCCTGCAGGAACGACCGGACGAGTGGAGGCGGCCGTGAACGGGCTCGAACGGGAGGCGGCCGTACGGCGGATCCTGGAGCAGCGTCCGCCGCAGGTGCCCACAGAGCTGTACGAGGAGGCCGTGCGCCGCGGGGGACGGATGCTGCGCCGCCGCACGGCCGCCCGCCGCTTGATGTGGCTGGTACTGGCCGCGGCGGCCGTCGCCTTCACGGTGTGGGCGCTGACGGCTCGCCCGTGGGTGGAGCCGCCGTCGCAGACGACTCCACCCGTGACCGGCTGGTGACCTCTAGTGCCGCGGCAGGCAACGTTTGCCCGTGAAGGAGCGGCGTCCGGTGCGCGCTCTGGGGGTACCCCCTGCTCGAAGAGCTTGGGGGAGTGCCGGCCGGAAGTCCTCGTACTGGACGTACTCGGGCTTGCGGCCGGTGCGGCGAGAGGGCGTGCCGGGCGTCGCGACGGGGCGAACGTAGCCTGTCGGGGCACTAGCCGCAAGGCCGTGAAGTTTGTGGCTGGGCCAGGCTGTCAAGGGCTTGCGAGTACGAGGATGTTGATACTCGTGGTGGCTTTGTAGCTG
>NZ_JBSGBZ010000072.1:0-35190 GCF_053601495.1 Streptomyces sp. NPDC004721 | reverse complement strand
GTGGAAGCGGGGAAGTCGGGGACCGAGGAGCAATCTTGAAAACCGTCGTGGCGCGAGTCACCGTGGGTTCAAATCCCACACCCACCGCGCAGGTGCACGGCCCCTGACCAGGCGAATCGGTCAGGGGTCGTTGCGTTGTGCCGTGCCCGCTCGACACCGCAGTTCCCCGCGGTTCCCCGTGCGATCGGGCACGGATGGGGCACGGGCACCTTCTGATCCGTAGCTCTATCCAGATCGGTCACCAGTGGTCATACAGGTTGCTGCTGGACTGCTGGCGGGCGCCTCGGTCCGCCTACGGCTGCGGTGGTTGCTGTACTTGGCTGCTGTACGGCAACCACGCAACCCACGACGTACTGACTGCTGCCTTGGAAGCCTGGTGGTGATCTGCGGGATGTCTCCGTTGGTCACCCGGCCTGCTACCTGGGTATGGCCGAAGCTTGGCCCCCATGCTTCTGGACGCCCACGTTGACCGTGACTGACCGCTGATCTTTCACACATGTGGCAAGCGGGTCGTGATCGCCACCTAAAGGACTCTGTTACCAGCGAATGGGCCCTAGCGGTGGCCTCGAATTAGGACATGCCGGAAACTGGAGCATAGAGCGGTATGGGACGACCCGAGGGCCATATGGATGGAGCGATACCAGTACAAGCGCGCCTTCAGGAGAATACGGTGGTCCCGGTGCCTGCCTGCCGCCGTGCTCCTCGCTGCGGTCGTCATTGATTTCGCCTGGCCGGAATTCAACACCTTTCCCCTCCTGGCGGCTGTCTCCGTGATCGCGGCACCGATGTTCTCTCTGGCCTGGACGATCGCCAGTGGTGTGGCGGCCTGCCTCGTCGGGGAACTTCTAGCTCTTCGCGTAGGCCATGTCTTCACCCATTTGGTTCTCATTCGGATCGCGACCGTCAGCGTCCTGACTGTCGTCGCGGCGTTCCTCAATCGGATGTTCGCACGCGAGCGGGAACAGCTGAGAACTTCCCGCCAGGTGGCGGAGGCCATCCAGCGCGCGGTGCTGCCGGTGATGCCCGCCCGCATCCGAGGGCTCGCCGTCGCCACCCGGTACCAAGCTGCCCAGGAAGAGGCCTTGATCGGCGGCGACCTCTATGCAGTCCACGACACCCCCTACGGCCTCCGCATAGTGATCGGCGACGTCCGTGGCAAAGGCATGCAGGCGGTCCCCATGGTCAACACCCTGCTGGGCTCCTTCCACGCGGCCGCCCTTCAGCTGCCGGACCTGCCCGACATCGTCCGCAGCGTGGAAGTGCAATTGCAGGACGTCAAGAGCCGTCAGACCGATGCGACGTACGAAGACTTCGTGACAGCCGTCATCGCCGAGATCTCCCCCGACCTTTCCGTGCTCCGCATGGCGAACCGGGGCCACCCGGCGCCGCTGTTAGTCCACGAAGGCAAGGTGACCGTCCTGGAACCGGAGGAGCCGTCACTGCCGCTGGGTATGGGCGACCTGGCCGGGCCTGATGTTCCGGTGGACCAGTTTGAGTGGCCCCCCGGCGCCACGCTCGTGATGTTCACTGACGGCGTCATCGAAGCCCGTGACCGAAACGGCACCTTCTTCGACCCCGTCCCACCGCTGACCGGCCCCCTCCCCCCAAACCCCGGGGCCGTACTGGACACCATGCTCACTGCTCTATTCCGGCACACCAAAGAAATCGAAGACGATGCCGCGGCCCTCGCGATCACACATATCCCAGTCAGCAGCATTGAACGAGACCCCTCCGCCGCGCCGCAGGCTGGTAGATCGTAGAAACGACGGAAGCGGAGCCTCAACGGCGGCAGATCCGCACACGCGCGCGTGCCGGGAGCGTCCGTACGCGGGGGCAGAAGCCGAAGAAGTGAAGGGCCGGGTCTCTGACCGGGGGCCGTGTAATCGATCAACGCGGCGACCTGCGACTTAGCTGTCGTCGGTTGTCAGCGTTGGTCGTCATTGAGCACCCTCACACGGCCCCGACACGGCCCGAGCCGGGGGCGCCCCTCAATGCGAACTACGGGCGGGGAGGTTGCTGAGGTGAGGTCCGTCCTCAGATAGCCTCACAACGCCCGGCTGTCGGGCAAGCACGCGTCGGCGCTCTCGGGGCGCAGCGAGACCCCGGCGACCTGGCCTTCACCGCCCCGGACGACCTTCAGAAGGAGCGCACCGGTGGAAGCGGAAGACTGGTGTCTGGTCCTTCTGACTTTTACGGTCCTTGCCGGTGCTTTTACGCGGGTGAGTCAGCCGTGGCGCTACAAGTTGATCCTGCCCACTGGATCACTGGGCGTCCTGGTGGTCGGGGTGTTTATCGGGAATGCCGACTGGAAGTGGTACGGAATTCCCTTCCTGCTCGTTGCTGCCGGAGGAATACTGGACGGCCTGTGAATATCCGGAGTTTGGCGCCCCGGGCGCAAAATTTTCCGATCGAACGGAAAGCGGCGCCTGGGTGGCAGCGTTGCGCCACCACCGCCTGGACGAGGTTGAAGAAGGCCCCGCACTGCGCTACCAAACTCTCCAGCCTTGATGGCGTCGGCCAGCGTGGTCCACTGATCGGGCGTCATGGTGACGATGATGTCGGGCCGCTCGCGCCATGACTGCGATCAGCGCTGCGGCGAAGCGATCAGCGAGGACTCGAACTGTGGAACCGGCGTCGCCGCCACCGGAAAAGCGGGGTGCACAGCGCAGACCACGCAAATGTCATGGTCAGGAACTTGAAGGCGTTGCGCGGAACCATGTCAGTCCAACCGATGATCACCGCGAAGAAGGCAGTGGAAGCCACCCACCAGACGCTGAACAGCAGCCAGTTGATCAGCAGCTCCTGCCACCACGGGCGGGTACTCAGCCATTCCCTCATGGCGGCCATCATGCACGATCAGCCGCAACCGCGCCCAGTGCCTTGACCAGGTCGTCGACCGAGCGGGTGGACACGCCATAGACGTAGGCCTCCATGATTCTATTGAGTGGGGAGTTCCACCACCTCAAACCCACCCAGTGCCCATCCGGGGCCTGTCAGCACGCCGCGCGGTCGGCGGAGCGGCTTTTGGGCGGGAGCTGCTTTGGCGCGAGTGATCATGGCCCCTTACGCTGGCCCGCGGATCGGGCAGGCTTGTGAACCTGGCCGTGGACTAATCGGCTCCGGATTCGGCGGACAACACAGCGGATCCCTCAGTATGTTCTGCACAAACAGCCCACTCCAGAGCCTCGAAGCCGACATCCGCGCCTGGATCAAGAACTGGAACGCAGACCCCAAGCCGTTCATCTGGACCAAGACCGCCGAAGAGATCCTCGAATCCCTCGCCCACTTCTGCCGACGGATTTCAGGCGCAGGACACTAGTTCGACGGGCGTCTGCCGGCATGTCGGGATGGCGCATCGGTGGCCGGCCTCAACAAGTGCGGCCCGCTTCAGAGCGGTTGGGATATCCGGTCGGTCCTGAGCCATGCCTCAGACCATACGCAAGTGCTGGTCATGGAGCGCTTGCCGGGGAGGCTGTGCAGATCCGGGTTGAACCGCCAACTCCTCGAGGTTCGCTCGTGGAGCGGTCATGGTGAGTGTGCCGCGCCGCTGCACTCCGTAGCTCAACTGGCCTTCGCTGATCGGTATCTGCGCCGCTGCTCGCAGCATCGTCTCTGAGCAGGGGCAGAGCGGTCGTCAACTGTCGGCGTCTGTCGTCGTTGGCCACCTTCTGACGGCCCACAGACGGCCCCGCTGGGGCCCAGCCCGTCGCTACCGACTTGTCGTGCTGCTTGTTGCTTGTCGGCGCGCAGGTCAGAGCCTGCTTCGAGGCCCCCCGGCGCGCCCTCGCCTCGTCGCGACAAGCGACAAGACAAGCGCCTCGACGATGCGAGCACGCCTTGGCGGGGCGGTCCGACGGCACCTCGCCGCTGCCGTGCCGGGCCGCCGAGTGCCGTTGCCGTCCATCGTCGTTGCCGTCAACACTGCCGTCATTGCCGTCGGCGGCAACGCTGTCTGAGCACCGCCTTAGGAGTTCGGTCGGCATGCCGATTTTCACCGGCCTCGGCGTCCTCTCCTTCGCCCGGATCATGCGCGCCGGCATCACGATGCGTGAGGACCTCGATGGGACAGTCTGATGTCTGAGGAGAAGCAGGAGCACGCGATCGAGGTCCATCTCGACCGGCTGCTCGAGGAGCGGGGGATGACCTTGACGGAACTTGCCAACCGGGTCGGGGTCACCCACGCGAATTTGTCGATCCTCAAGAACGGCAGGGCAAGGGCCGTGCGGTTCACCACCCTGAGCCGCATCTGCGAGGTACTGGAGTGCCAGCCGGGCGATCTCCTCAGTTACCGCCACACTGAGCAGCCGGTAAGCAGTTGCCGCACTCAGGGTTGTCACGCAGTTGGACACTCACCGACCCGCGACGCTTGAGGCTCCCGACCCTGCAGTTCTGATTCCCTGCACATGCCGCTCACGACCGTGTGGCAGTCCCGCACCCCGCATCGCCGGCCTCCCGCATGCGCGTTTCCAGCGACGTGCTCCGGTCGTACGGGTCGACCTCGGGGCCGTCTCCCGGGCGTGTGGCCGCGCGCTCTGCGCTGAACTCGGGGGTGAGGTAGCCGGTGTAGGTATCGCAGCCGCCGTTGGTGGTGTCCACCTTGTAGGAGACGAGGGAGAACGTACCCGGCTCGATGACGACCTTCGCCGGGTCGTCCCAACTCATCACGACCTCGCGACGCACGATGGTGCGCGCGACTTCGTCGCTTCCCGCCGCGGCGCGTACGACCGGGTATACGTACGTGACATCGGTGGTCACCTCGACCGCACCGCGCTTGCCCTCTCGGTACGTGATCCGTCCTCGTGCCTTGACCACATCCCCGACAAGCCGGATCTTCGTCTTCTCGAACCGGCTGAACAGCAGCAGAGGATCGTTCTCCCGGCTGGGTGCGCGGAACGCGGTCGCCAGGTAGTCCTGGACATCCTGCTGATGAGGATTGATCAACGCGATCGCCTTCCTCGGCCGCTCCCCGCGCAGCACACCAGGATCCAGACTGGACGCGGCGAGGAAGTCGTGGGTCTTCTCGAGCGTCTGCGCGACCTGCCCCTTGCTCATCCAGCCGGTCGCCCGAGCCTCAGGCAGGCCGACCCCAGCCATCCCGTCACCCCACTGTGCCGCGGGCGACCCCCTGAACGGCTGCTCCACGCTCGGACGTTGGGCTGCCGCTTCCGTCGGCGGCGGTTGATCCGGACGTTCCGACTCCGCGGCGAGGGCCGCATTCTCGCCGCCTCCGCCTCCGAACCATCCAGCCACCCGCCCTGGATCCAGCGCCACGACCAGCAAGGCGGCGGCAACCAGCAGACCGATCGCGTACCAGCCTTTGCCTCCTTGCCGCCGGGCCGGTTGGTGACTCCGCCACGGCTCCGGCCGGCCGGTCTCCTCCCGCAGCCGCCGCGCCACCATCCGTGCTCGCGCCGACGGCTCCTCGGGCGTGTCCTTGGTCCCCGCCTCGGCTTCACGAAGGAAGCGTTCCCACTCCTCGTCCGGTATGGACTCCCCGCCCTTGCCCACGATGGGGCCCCGCCCTTCTTATGCGCCCGGCCCCACCCCAGGGCCGGGCATCTTGTGTGCATCATCACACAGCTCAACTTGGTTCCATGATCGCCGCCGGTGGATCCCCGGCGGCTCCGCGCCGTTGCGCCGAGCTGAGCCACAAGGTCCGGCGATCAGTGGATGCGGGCACATCATGGTGAGCCGGTCCGGAGGCGCCGTGCCGTTACCGTGCCGGGTCGCTGAGTGTCGTGGGTGTCCACGGTCATTGCCGTCACCGCCGTCAGCGACAGGTCGTGTGAGCAGCGCGCCGAAAGCGCCAATGGAGATCATCCGCACGGCCGCGATGCGTCCACCCGCGGCGACAAGCGAAGAGAGGGTGAGGGACTGATGTGAAGAACCGTCGTGGCGGCGCTGTCACCGCGGGTGCTACTTCGGTGCGGGTGCCGCGTTCTCGTAGCGAGCGGTGTTCTCGGTGACCTTCTTGAGCAGCGGTGTCAGGCGGTCGACGAGTTGCTGGTAGTCGCGGGACCGGCCGTCCGACCACTGGCCCAGCCCGACCACCATGGCCCGGCCGTGCCCGGTGAAGGACTGCACCATTCCGCTGTCGGCCGGCAGGGTCGGCAGGCCGGATCCGGGCGGTGGAGCCTGGGCGGCCACCTGGTAGTCGTCGAAGGCCATGGTCAGCCGGGTCACCAGCTTCACCGTGTCCTGCGGGTCCTTCATCGTGAAGATGGCCAGGTTGAACTGGTTGCCGTGCGCGTCCTTGTAAAGGGCGATCTCCTCGCCGACGCACCCCTTGTCCTCGGCTATGTAGGCCGCCAGCGTCGTTCCGACCGAGTCGGGCTCGGTGCAGGACCCCATCACAACCCCGCCCAGCTTGGTGAACGTCCCGCCGGCACCGTCCTCCACCTGAGCCGGGAACGCCTCGGCCAGCGGGATCATCGGCCGCGCTGCGGCAGGGCCGGCCGCGACCGCTGACGGTGCGGGGGCGGAAGCCGTCGACTCGGGCACGGAGGCCGCCGACCCGGAGGCGGCGGCTTCGTCGGGCGACGAGCCCGTGTGCCTCAGAACGACAAAGGCCGCCGCTGCCGCCACAGCCGCCACCACGGCCAGCGCGGCGTTCCGGGGCCACACCCGCTTCCGCACGGGCGCAGGGCCCTCCTTCACGGTGGCGCTGTTGACGAAATCGTCGTCGAGCACCACGTTCCACTCGTCGTCGTTCCGCCGGTCGTGGTCCGTGGGCACATCGTCGTTCACTGGCACGGTTGAACCGTAGTGATCAGGACTTCCGCGCCGAGTACGCACAGGTCACAGCATGATCACTATCCGGACATCCGGCCCGGGGGGTGCTCAGGCCTGTTCCAGGGCGTCGCCGAACTCGCGCAGGGTCTTGCCGCGGTGGCTGCGGGCCAGTTCGTGGCCGACGGCGATGGCGAGCGCGACCGGCCATTCGATGACGTCGAAAGCCATGAGGAGACCGAGGCCCGCGAGGTAGGCGAGCTGGTCCCGGGGCGGCAGTTCGAGCCGGAGACCGCCCAGGGAGACGGTCACCGAATCACCCGAGACGACCCGCTCGGCCGCGGCGCGGGCGCCGTGGCCCTTCCTGATCGGAGCCGGTGCGCCGGCAGGCGCTGTGCCGGGGTCTGTCCTGCTCGCTCGCACGGTCATGTCACACCCCGTTCGACGGCCGGTGCCGGGCATCCGCTCGATGTCCCTCCACCACGCTAGGTCAGTTCCCGGCGCTCTTCCTCTTGTGGACGATACTCAGGGCCGTGGCACCCAGAACCAGCAGGCTGAGGCCGGTCGCGGCGATCAGCGGGGTGGTGCTGGTGCCACCGGTCTCGGCGAGGTTGGGGTTGGGCGAGGTGCCGCCGCCCGCCGTGACGGGGCTCGGTTCGCCGACGGTCTGGGTCACGGCGCCGCCCGGGCTGCCCTGGGTCCGGCAGTCGAGGACGCCGGTGAAGCGCTCCGCGTGGCCTCCCGGGCCCCTGATCGTGAAGTCGTAGGCCTGGTCCTCCTGGAGCGGGATGGTGATCGTCTCTGACGCGCCCGCGGCGATGCCGTACCGGGTGTCCATCAGCTCGAAGGTGAACGGCTCGTCGCCCTTGTTGGCCGCGGTGATGTCCAGGGCGCCCTTGGCGCAGTTCTTCACCGCGGACAGGGCGGGTATCGCGCCCTCGGCGGCCCAGGTCGCTCCGCTGGTGGCGGCGACCGTGGACTCGCTGGAGCCGGCCAGGATCTGGGTCTGGCTGCGGCTGTCGGAGGTGAAGGCGCGGCCGACCGGAACGGAGGTGGAGGCCTGCGCGGTCAGCGTCGCCGAGCCGTCCCCGGCGTCCTCGGGCACGTCGAAGAACACCTGACTGCCGTCCCTGGCGGACGTGATCTCCTTGCCGTCCTTGCCGACGATCCGCACGCCGCTGGTGGCGGCGCCCGCGGGAGGGGTCAGGGTCACGCTGCTCGCGTTGGTGTGCACGGTCACCGGGCCGACCCGCTCGCCCGGACGACCGGAGACGGCGGCCGGGTCGAGGGTGAGCGAGGCCCGCGGCTCGGGCAGGTCACGGGCGCTCTCCTCCAGGTAGTCGGCGAGCTTCTCGGCCCGTGGGTCGACCGCGTCGACGTCCGCGCCGTCGGAGTAGCGCCATATGGCCACCTGGGTGCCGGCCGCCGCGTCCTGCTCGGTGAGGTTCCCGACGCCTGCCTTGGCGGCGAGCGCCGCGAGATCGTTGACCTGAGGGTAGGAGTTCTCCAGGATCCAGCGGATCTTCCCGGCGTTCTTGTTGGCGGCCAGCGAGGTGCCGCTCCAGGGCGTCTCGCGGTACTTGGCGTCCCGCTGCGTGGGGTTGTACACGTCGATGCAGTAGGTCTGCAGGGTCCCGCCGCCGTCGACGGACATCTCGAACAGACCCGCGGAGACCTGGTGGTCACCGCCGTCGTCGTGGATGACGGCGGTGCCGTAGGTCTTCAGGCCGCCGATGGTGGCGGTCGCGCCACCCGGACTCTGCGGCATGCCGTCGGCGGCGGCAGGGCCGGCGGCGGCCAGCACACCGGCGGCGACGAATCCGGAGATCAGGGTGGCGGCGGCGAGTCGGGCCGCCCCCCGCCTGCGCGCGGACGGCGCAGAGTACCAAGCACACACAGAATTCCCTTTCGAGCAGGACCCGTTGACGTGGGGGTGCGGTCCCACCGGCAGAAACCTCAAAGCCCAGAGACAAGCCCAGAGAGCTGTGTCCGGCATCCTATGGATCCCTCACGCCAGGACTTCGCTGTCGCATCGTCAGATCGCAGATCCGAATCGCAATCGTTATCGCCAAGATCACCTGGGCCCCTGTGAGCGCGGCTCGTCGAGGAGTCCGCTGGGGACTTCCCGGGCGCGTCCCGGGCGTATCCAGGACGCATGCGCCGATGAGCGGCAGTGACGAGCGGCAATCCGGCCAGAGGGTCGGCACACTCCCGTCAGCACACCGCCGCGACCGACTCCGGCTCCGGCTGCGGCTGCGCTTCCCGCGGGACCTCCGTGTCCGCGGCGGCCGTCTCCCACGTGGGCTCCGGCCGCGGAGGCGGACTCGCCGTCTGCGGGTCCGTCCTGACCGTGCGCCGGAAGGCCGACGTACCCCGCGCCAGGTCGTGACCGATCGTCAGGGCGTCGATGTCCGCCCAGGTACGGCTGGTGCCGTCGCGGCTCTCGGTGCGCACCTTCAGCCGGCCCTGCACGATGACGGGGTCGCCCACGGTCAGCGACGCCACCGCGTTGGCGGCGAGCTGGCGATTGGCCCACACCGTGAAGAAGTTGGTGTGGCCGTCCGTCCAGGCGCTCTTCTCCCGGTCCCAGTAGCGCGAGGTCACCGCCAGCCGGAACCGCGCCGAGGCGCCCGAAGGCAGCTCCCGGTGCACCGGCTGCGTCGCCACGTTGCCCACGGTGCAGACGATCGTCTCGTTCATCGTCGAATCCCCTCCCTCGCCCGGCCGCTCGGTCCGGGCGGACACGCGTACGGGCCCGTCCCGTACGGCTGCGCCTGCCGTGACGACCGCGTTCGTCGCGATCGCCGCGGAACCAGACTGCCTCCGTCCGGGCCGAGCCCGCCGAGCCCTGTGGACCACCGCCTGCCTGTGGAAAACTCCCTCACCCTTGCGGGCGATGACCGCCCGTCATCCGACCCCCGCTCCCCGCACCAGCGCGTACTGCTCGCGAACTTCCCGATACCGCAGGAGTTCCGCCGCCACCGGATCCAGCACCCGGGCACGGCCGCACCCCGAGGCCGCCTCCCGTAGTCGGCGCTCGGCCTCCTGGCCGTACCGCCGTGCGGGTCCGCGTGCCGCGATCCGGCAACTCCACTCCACGAACGGCCCGCCCACGATGCCGGCCAGCATGAGCAGCACCGGCACCCCCAGGTACGGCGCCGTCACTCCGACGATCTGGCCCACCAGCCACAGACCGCCGGCCACCTGAAGGATCGTCATCGCCGCCTGCACGAGGACCGCGAGGGGCCACCAGCCCGGGCGCGGGGGCCGCCCCGAAGGCAGCCCGGCCCGCGCCGCCAGCTGGTCCAGCGCCTCGGGCAGCCCGTGCGCACCGCGTACGGCGGCCTCACGCACGGCCTGCGCCCACGGCCCCGGCATGCCGGCCGAGGCCTGGTCGGCCACCGTGCGCACCGCGTATTCGACACGCTGACGCGCGGTGGCCTCCTCGTCCTGCTGGTTGCGCAGCAAGAAGCGTCCGGTGGGTGCCTCGCGCCGGCTCCGGCACCACCGCCACAGCCGCAGCCAAGGCGTGCCGCAGGCCTTGTTGGCGTTGCGCAGCCAGGCCCGCTCGGCCGCCTCGCCGGCGGCGGTGGCACCCACCGCGTCCGCGAGCCGGGCCGTGAACTCCTCACGCGCCTCCTCGCTGAGCCCGGCGTTCGACCGGGCGGCGTAGACGGGCCGCAGGCGCTGCGCCGCGGCGTCCACGTCGGCCGAGATCCGCCGCACCGCGGCTCCGCGCTCGGCCACGAACTGACCGAGCGCCTCGCGCAGTTCGCCGACGCCCTGCCCGGTGAGCGCGGACAGCGCGAGCACGGTCGTGCCCAGCTCGCCGTGCTCGCCGAGGGCGATCCCGTCCTCGTCGAGCAGCCGTCGCAGATCGTCGAGGACCTGGTCGGCGGCCTCGCCGGGCAACCGGTCGACCTGGTTGAGGACGACGAACATGACCTCCGCGTGGCCGGCCATGGGCCGCAGGTAGCGCTCGTGGAGGACGGCATCGCCGTACTTCTCCGGGTCGACGACCCAGATGACGGCGTCGACGAGCCGCAGGATGCGGTCCACGTGCTCGCGGTGCTGCACGGCCGCCGAGTCGTGATCGGGCAGATCGACCAGGACCAGGCCGCGCAGCTGCGGATCGGCGTCCTGGGCCTGCACCGGACGCCTGCGCAGCCGTCCCGGGATACCGAGCCGGTCGATGAGGCTGGCCGCCCCGTCGCTCCAGCTGCACGCGATGGGCGCCGCGGTGGTCGGCCGCCGTACCCCGGTCTCCGAGATGGCGACGCCGGCGAGGGTGTTGAACAGCTGGGACTTGCCGCTGCCGGTGGCGCCCGCGATGGCGACGACGGTGTGCTGCCCGGAGAGCCGGCGCCGGGCCGCAGCCTCGTCGAGGACACGGCCCGCCTCCGCGAGGGTCTGGCTGTCGAGCCGGGTGCGGGACAGGCCCACCAGCTCGCGCAGCGCGTCGAGCCGGGACCGCAGCGGTCCGTCGTACGCCAGCGGGGGCACGCCCGGCTGCCGGGCGGTCCGGGGCTCCACGGGTACGAGTTCGGCGGCGCTGCCCGTCTCGGTGACGCGGCGCGCGATCAGCCCGTCGTCCCAGGCGCCCTCGGCCTCCGCACGGCTCAATGCGTCGTCGTCCGTCCCGCGCGCGTCGCAGTCGTCGTGTTCCACGCGCGCGTGGACGACGGCGGCCTCCTTCACCATGCTGATCTCCCCGGTCACCAGGTGGCCGGAGGCGGCCGCCCCGGGGACCCGGTGGCCCTTGGCGTTCCCGGGCGTCTCCGTGTCTCCGGCCTCGCTCGCGCTCTCCCCGTCCGTCCTTCCGTCCGTATCTCCGTTCGTATCTCCGTCCGTGAGGACGGTGCCCGGCGTCTGATCGGTGTGTTCCGTTCGGTCCTGGTCAGTGACGGCGGTCACCGGTCACCTCTCCTTCAGCAGTGCGGACAGCGCGGCGATGAGTTCGGCCTGGGGTTCGGGGTGCACGTCGAGGGCGTCGAGCGGGGCCAGACGGCGCTCGCGCTCGGCGTGGATCACCCGGTCCAGGTGTTCGGTGAGCAGCCGCCCGGCGCGGTCGCGCAGCCGCAGCGCCCCGTGCGCGCCGATCCGTTCGGCGAGGCCCTCTCCCGCCGACCGCGCCCGGCGGCCTCCCAGCAGCCCGGTGGCGGCCAGGGCGGCGACGGCCTCGGCGTCCGGCGCGATGCTCCGGTCCAGCCGGCGCACCTCGTCGTCGGCGTACTCCTCCAGCTCCCGCCGCCAGCGCCGTACGGCCAGCCCGATGCGGTGCTCGGCGCTCTCCGAGGCGCGATCGCGGTCGGTGAGCCCCGGCGCCGTGGCGGCCTGCTCGTCTCGCCAGGCGTCGTCCACGCGCTCGTCGGCGGCGGTGACCGCGCACAGCAGCAGGGAGCCCAGGCTCTCCACGAGCGCGTCGAGCAGTTCCCCGGCGGAGCAGTCCAGCGGGAAGGCGCGCCACCTCTTCAGGGCGTCACCGGCGAGCACCGCCCCGGCCTGGAGCCGTCCCCGCACGCGCGTGTGCTCGCTCTCGTAGGCGGTCTCGACGGCCGTGGTGAGCCGCAGCGCGGCGGCGTACTGGGCGGTGGCGGCACTGGCCAGCTCGGGCATCCGGGACTTCAGCGAGTCGAGGAGGCCCTGGGCCGTGCGGGACATGACGTACTGCCGGGCCGCGGAGTCCTGGGCCTGGTGGACCAGCCAGGTGCGCAGCTGCGCGACGGCGCTGGCGGGCAGCAGGCCCCCGCCCCAGGCCGACTCGGGCAGCTCGGGCACGGTGAACCGCGGTACCTCGCCGAGTCCGGCCTTGGTGAGCAGCGCCCCGTACTGGCGGGAGACCTCGGAGGCGACCTGGTGCGGCACCCGGTCCAGCACGGTCACCAGCGTGGCGTCGTACTCCTTGGCCGTGCGCAGCAGGTGCCACGGGACAGCGTCGGCGTACCGGGCCGCCGTGGTGACCATGACCCAGATGTCGGCGGCGCAGATCAGCTCGGCGGCCAGGACTCGGTTGTCGGCGATCAGGGAGTCGATGTCGGGCGCGTCGAGGAGGGCGAGCCCGGGGGGCAGGGTGTCGACGGTCTCCACGCGCAGCACCCGGGAGGGGGTGCTCTCCTGCGTCAGCAGGTCGTCGCCGGCCCCGGGGTCGCCCCTGGGCACCCACACGCGCGTGAGGTCCGGCAGGACGCGCATCCCACTGAACCAGTGGTGGTCCTCCGGATGACAGACCAGCACCGGGGTCCGTGTGGTCGGCCGCAGCACGCCCGCCTCGCTGACCCGCCGTCCGACGAGCGAGTTGACGAGGGTCGACTTCCCGGCGCCTGTCGATCCCCCGATGACCGCCAGCAACGGCGCTTGGGGCCTTCTCAACCGGGGCAGCAAGTAGTCGTCGAGTTGTGCGAGCAGTTCGTCGCGGTTGGCACGCGCGCGCGGAGCCCCCGCCAGGGGCAGCGGGAAGCGTGCGGCGGCGACACGGTCGCGCAGGGCGGAGAGTGCGTCGAGCAGCTGAGGCCGTACGTCCAAGGTCACCACATGCGAAGAATGCCCAATTTTAGGGGAATTCTGAAGCATATGAGCATGTCTGCGCGCCGATTGGACACATCGGACGGAAGGGACGACTGGGGCGCGGGTACAGTCCAGGCATAACGAGTGCACAACACCAGGTGCGCCGGACGTCAAAAGCGATGCACGATTCGTACCCGCCTGCGATTATCAGGACCGCTTCACTGAACCTCCACATTGAGCCACGGAGGCGAAGCAACCGGGACATGGATCCGGGAGCCCTATCCTTGTCCCCGGCGATGTCACGGATCAGCCCCCACCAGGGCACCGCGACAGAGGCCACCACACCAGGCCCCCGTAGCTCAGTGGATAGAGCAGGCGCCTTCTAAGCGCTTGGCCGCAGGTTCGAGTCCTGCCGGGGGCGCCTTTGGCAGCCCTCCCCAGTGGGAGGGCTTTTCGCTGGTCAGGCCGGGTTTCACCGGGCACGACGAAGCCCCGGGCACTCCCCCGACGATCATGGGAAGGCTCCGGGGCTGTCCGGCTGTCACCGGGTTTTCGCGGGTGGCCGTGTCGAATACGTGTCGAAGTTCTCGGCCGGGAGGGTCAGCCGACGTCCGGCAGCTCCGGGAGATCCCCCGCGGCTTCGAGCCGCCTCTTGAGGTCGGGAAGCTGCCCCTCGACACAGCGGGCGTACGTGGCCAGAAGCACCGGGACACTGTTGCCGGCCCAGTCCGCCACCTGAGCGGGCGGTATCCCATCGTTGAGCCACTTCGTCAGGCGCGTGTGCCGGTTGTCGTAAACGCGCTTCCCTGTGGGGGACTCGAAGACGTGGGGAGGCAGCACCGCCTTGCGCGCGCCGTGCCAGGCCCGGCGGATGACGGAGCCCGCGAGGATGCCGCCCGTCTCCCCCTGGAAGAGCAGGTCACCCGGCTGGAGCCGTTCGTCCTCGATGTGCTGCCGCAGGATGCGCGTCAGAGCGGGATGTCCCGGCACGGTACGGGTCTCCCCCTCGGCACGGCCCTTCAGATCGCGCTCTTCGTGGACCTCCCCCGTGTCGGTCCACTGCTTGCCGACCTCCGGCGTCGCCGAGTGGAACAGGAGTTCACTCCACTGGTCCTCGGCGCCAGGATCAGGCAATGTCACATCTTTCACTCGAATGGCCACTGCTTCCTCGGGACGCGGACCGCAGTAGTACAACGTGGCGAAAAACGCGTGCAGGCGCCTGCCTCCGCGCGGCCGGCGCCGGATCCAGTCAAGGAGGGCCGCAGCCTGGTCCGGACTCATCAAGGACCGCTTGTCCACGGCGTTGGTGGTCCTGGTGACAGCCGTCGTGTCCTTCCCCTTGGGCAGGGGGTTGGCCCGCAGGATGCGCCGCCGCATCGCGTGCTTCATGGCGACGTTCAGGATCCGGCGATGACGCTTGCGTGACCATGCGGCGGCCTGCCTGCCGTCGAGGCGTGTGTCGAGCGCTCGTAAGACCTCGTCGACCTTGTCCGGGTCCTCCCAGGCAGAGACGGGAAGCGAGTTCCGCTCCACCCACCTGAGGATGTTCTCCACGTCGCGGGGAGCCGCACCGCGCCGGTTCGTGTTGAACGCCCATTCACGCAGGGCGGTACGCACCGCAGCCGGTTCGAACTGAGCTGGCTTAACGCGCAAGAGGGCCACGGTGGTCGCGGTCAGGGTCTTGGCGAGGTTCTTCCGGCTGTTGCCGCCGAGTTGGGCCCAGCGCGCGTCCACGTACTCGACGGCGAACTTGTACCAGCTCATGGCGGCCGACTTGGAGCGATGCGATGCCGGCAGGCCGGTCGCGATGACGAACGCCTCACCCTTGCCGGTCGCCGTGATGAGTTCGGAGCGGAAGCCCTCGGCGAGCGCGACAGTGCCGAACGGCTCACGCCAGCGCTTGCCCGCCACCATCCAGCGCACCGTGTAGGTGGACTTCCTGGCGCCCTTGTACGTGAGGATCTTGTAGATCTTGACGTCGTACGTCGTCTCCATCAGGCGGCGTCCTCGCGGTCGTCGAGCCAGTGATCGAGGTCGCTCCGCCGGATCCTGAGGTCACCGTTCGGGAGCTTGATGCAGCGCGGCGCACGGCGCTTGGCCCGCCAGTCGTAGAAGGTCGAGCGCGAGACGCTCAGTTCCTCGCAGACCTCCGCGAGGGTGAGCATGGTGCGCGATCGGGTGGCCGTGGTCATGTCGTGCTCCCTTCGTCGAGCAAGGCCTGGCGGGCGGTTTCACGGTTGAGTTGGATGTCGCGGGCGATGGTGGCGGCGAGGGCGGATTCGCCGGGGGTGTGGCCGTGGCCTGCGTACTGCCAGTCGGCCAGGACCAGGACGGTGTCCGGCTCGGCGTCGTCCAGGCCGAGGGCTTCGTGTTCCTGGGTGGCGCGGTAGTCGGCGCGTGCCTGGCGGAGGGCGCCGAGGGTGGTGGAGTAGCGGCGGGACTTGGTGGAGAAGTGGCCGCGGAAGCCGAGCATGTGCGCCCAGGCCCACAGCCGCCGGTCCGGATACAGCGGGTCAAGTTCCTTGCATGCCTTGATGAGGCGGCGAGTGTGGTCGGGGACGCCGTGGCGGTCGAGTTCGGACAGCTCACCGATGCGCCGGTCCAGGGTGCCGGTGTTCTCGGCGGCCTTGGTGGCGTACTTGGCGACGTAGGAGGCGACGGCCTGTTCGGTGATGTCGGAGCCATCCCCGAAGGCCTTGACGGGCCGGACGTCGAGTTGTCGGCCCCAGCGGAAGGTGCGGGCCGGTTGGTCTGCGGCGGCCGGGACTGAGACCGAGGTGTAGGAGTGCGCGGCGGCGGCGCGGATGGCGTCAGTGAGCAGGTCGGTACTGGCCCAGGACGGCGGTTGGGTGTCCAGCCCGTCGGGTCCGTCGAGCCGGATCACGGCGTGGAAGTGGATCGCGCCGCGCTTCTGGAACTCGGCGACCTTGCCGTACGAGACACGGCAGTGGTCGGCGAGTTCCCTGCGGGAAAGGCCGGCGCGGGCGGCGATCTCGCGGCGCAGTCGGATGGTGAAGCGCTGCCAGAGTTGCCCGGCGTGGTTGTTGAACAGGACCGCGCCCGCGTAGTCGTAGGTGGCCGGGTCGAGGGCGGTGCCCAGTTCCGGGGCGTCCGGGGCGTGGCGGGTGCCGCAGCGGCAGGTGCCATGGTCGGGCCGGTTGTGGACCGGGCCGAACGAGGGCGCGGTGAGGGTGGCGAAGACGCGGGGGTGATCGCGGACGGTGGCGGGGATGTCGCGGCTGTCGTCTCCGGCCAGCCCTGCGCGGATGAGGTGGTAGGTGTCGCCCGCGTAGGTCCAGGCGCAGGACGGGCAGCGGGAGGCACGACGGTTGCCGCAGGCGACGCGGAGTCGCCCGCCCGGCTCGCCCTCGGTGCTGTAGTGGTGCAGGTCGGGCAGGTGACGCAGACCGTCACGCGGGAGCCGTCGGCGTGACGGGTGCCGGTGGTGATGGCGACGGCGGCGAAGCCGTCACAGTCGCGGCAGATACGCCGGATCGGAGTGGGCTGGGGCATCATGGGCTTGCCTTTCGGGTCCGTTGGATCTGGAAGCTGGGAAGGCGCCCGGAGCGGACGACGTTTGGCCACCGAGGCCGCTCCGGGGGCCGCTCAGCGGCGCCGGTTGTCGGCGCTGATCAGGGAGCGGATCACCAGGGCGCACACGGCGACCGAGGCGCCGGTGATGGCGACCGCGAGGAGCATGGAGACCAGGACCGCGCCGACGACCAGGACCACGGCGGTGCCGCCGCCGACCAGGGCGAGCGCGGTGCCGGGCGTGAGCTGGACCGTGGGCCGGGACGAGGTCGGGACCGGGGCGACGGGTGCCGGCGGCGGGGCCGGGGTGCCCGGGGTGATGGTGGTCGGCTCGACGACGGCGGGCGGGGTGACCGTGCCGGTGGGCTGGGGCATGGTCGGGAGCTTGGGCCGGAACATCAGCGTTTCTCCTTTCGCGGGTTACTTGACGGCGGTGTCGATGACCGGGGCCAGGAGGCGGTCGGCGAGGAGGTAGCCGCCCAGGAGCAGGACGGCGACGAGCCACCAGGGCGGGCGGATGAGCTTGACGCCGAGGGCTCCGACGCAGAGCAGGGCGAACCAGAGCGGGACGTCCATGGCGGTGGCCTCCTAGCGGACCTTGCAGCGGTGGGTGCGGGCGGCGAGTTGGGCGGCGGACTGGCTGGTGTAGTCGGCGGACCAGCCGCAGCCGTCGGAGCTGCACACGGCGGCGTGCTTGGTGGTGCCGTGGCGGTCGCGGTGGGTGCCGATCTGCACGGGGCCGATCCGCATCACGGAGTGGAAGAAGTCGCGGGCGGGCATGTCAGTCGGTCTCCTCTCGGGTCGTGGCCGGGTTGGGGAAGCTGGCGCGGATACCGGCGGCGGTGGCCGGGTCGGTGGTGCGTCGGGCGGCTTCCTCGGCGAGCAGGTGGGCGAGGTAGGGCCGGTTGGCGGCGGTCATCTCGCGGGCGCCGTCTAGGTAGTCGGCGGCGGTCAGGTCGGCCGGGTCACGCGTCATCGGCGTTTCCTCTCTTCCTGGTCAGGCGAGTTGGGCGGCGATGGCGTCGGCCAGGTGCGGTGGGACGCCGAGGCGGGCGCGCAGGGTGTCGGTGTCGATCCGGTTGCCGGTGCGGGCGTGGTGGTCGTCGGCGACCTTGCGGGCGTGGTCGACCAGCGCGGCCGGGACCGGCACGGCCGGGGGCGGTTCGGCTGTGGGCAGGGCCGGGGTTTCCTCGGGCGCGGGGACCGCGACGGGTTCGGGTGCCGGGTCCGGCTCGGAGACGGTGGCCGGTTCTTCGGTGGCCGGTTCTTCGGCGGCCGGTTCGGGCTCCACCTCGGGCACGGGCTCCGGGTCCGGGGTGGCGGGTGCCGGCGGAGCCGGGGAGTGGTCCGTGGGTGAGTGGGCGAGGAGGGTGCCGCCCATGAAGGCCAGGGCGGGCCAGGCGGCGACGAGGATGCGTAGCCAGGCGGGGACGTCGTTCAGGTCGAGCAGTCCGGCGGTGGCGACGTTCGCGCCGAGCGAGGCGACCAGGGCGATGAGGAACCAGCACCAGGCCAGCCGGGACGGGCCGTCGGTGCGCAGCCGTCGCCAGGCGGCGACCAGCAGCAGGTCCACCGAGATGGGGTAGGCCCAGGCTTTCCAGCCGTCCTGTCCGGCTGCGGCGGCGAGGTCGTGCAGGTGGGCGAAGGAGAGCGCCCCGGCGATGACGGCCTGGACGAGCACGGCGTCGATGCGGAGAGCGGGGCGGGCCATCACGGCTCCTTCCTGTGATGAGGCATGGCGGGGGTAGGGACTTGGCGCGAAGGGCGGTCGCGTCAGCCGGAAGGTGAGGGTGGGTCAGGCGGTGGCGGGGGCTGTCTTGGACAGCGGCACGCGGGCCGAGGGCAGCGAGGCGACTGCGGGCCGGTAGGCGGCTAGGGCGGGCAGGTCGGGGGTGTGGTCGGCGTACTTGTTGCAGAGGTTGACGGCCTGGCGCAGCGAGGTGTGCGGGGCGCGGATGCGGTGCCAGCCGCCGGTGGAGTCCCCGGCGATGGCGATACCGCGCGTCTCGGCCGGGATCTGGATGGCGGCCAGGACGGCGTCCGGTGAGATGTCGCCGAAGGCCATGTTGGCGGAGGTCTCGTCGTTGACGCGGTGGGCGGTGCGGCCGGTGAGCTGGGCGCGGAGCATGGTGATGCCCTTGCCGAGTTCGGAGCCGAAGCGCTGGCCGCAGATCTCCAGGTAGATGCCGGCGGCGCGGCCGAGCTGGGCGAGGCGGACCAGGGCGGTGATGATCCGGTCCCGGCGCTTCTCCTCGTCCTTGGTGGCGAAGAGGGCGAGTTCGGCGACCTCGTCGACCAGGACGACCACCGGCACCGGCCGCACATCTTCGGGCAGGTCCCAGATGTCGGCGGCGATCTCCGCATCCGGCACCGCGACACTGATCCGTTGCTCAGCCCGGATGAGCTGATACACCTCCTCCATGTGGGACACCAGTGCCTCCAGCAGCTCCAGCGCGGTGTCCGGGTTGTCGGCAAGGGCGGAGAACCGGCGGGCCAGCGGGAACAGCTCCACCCCTTGCTTGCAGTCGATGCCGACCAGCGCGACATCATGCGCAGCGAGCCCGGCCACGAGGTTGCGCTGGTAGACGGACTTGCCGGATTCCGTGGCCCCGAGGGTCAGGCCGTGCGGGACGGCGCGGTAGTCGCGGTAGTGGACTGAGCCGTCCTCGCGCAGCGCGACCGGGACGCGCATCGGGCGGGTGTCGAGGCGGGCGGGCATCTGGACCCGCTTGAGCACGTCGTAGCCGGTCATCCGTACCTCGACGACGCCCGAGCGCAGCTCACGGGAGGTCACGCCGTACATCGAGAAGGAGTGGCGCAGCCGGTCCGAGGCGGCGGCGACGTCGAAGGCATCCTGTCCCGGGCGCAGTCCCAGCCGCAGGACCAGGCCGGTGCGGGTGGGCCGCAGCCGCAGGATGCGCGGTGGACGGGACTCCGGCGCCGGACGGTTGGCCATCCGGGCCAGCGTCAGGCGCCAGCGCGGGGGCGGGACCGTCAGGCCGCAGGCGTCCATGACCGTGGCGTAGCGGATCAGGACCCGCAGGACGGCGAGGGTGACCCCGAAGGTCAGCCAGTACCAGGCGGGGTGCCGCCACCGCAGGAGACCCGCAGCGGCGACGACCACCAGCAGTAAGACCGTCGGCCACGTCACGGCTCAGGCCGCCTTCGAGGCGGAGCCCGCAGCGGCCAGCGAGGTGACCGCGACCGCACGGAAGGCGATCCCGTGCCGCTTCTGGCCGTTGAACTCGTTCTCCCACGCCGAGGCGACCAGGCCGGTCAGGGCCACGGGAGTGCCCATGGTCAGGTCCTCGGAGACGCCGGGCTGCGGGACGGTGAGCTTGAGGATCTCGACCTCGTCGGGCGTGGAGAACATGACCTCGACGACCATCAGGGTGACGCCGTCCTTGTCGGTGGCGATCTCACCGGTCCGGCGGTCCTTCACCTTGGGCTGCGGGGCCTTGGCCACCATCACGGTGGCGTTGGAGGTGTCGACGGGGATCTGACGCACAGCGGATCACTCCTCTATAGAGGTTGGACTCCGTCACTCATGTATAGGAGTGACATGAAGAAGAGTGCATCACTCCTGTACATGAGTCAACCCGTCGCGGCTTCGAAGTCACGACGGGTCGCGGGGAGTTGAGCGGGCGTCAGTCGGTGGCAGGGATCCGGTACTCGAAAACGAACTGGTCAGCGGCCATGAGCGTGTCGCAGACCTCGACCGCGAGCCCTGTTGTCGTGCGAGCCTCCCGGATCAGGTGAACTACCGGCGCACCAGGGCTGAGTGCCAGCTCGGACGCCTCCGCCTTGGAGGCCGGGCGAGCTTGCAGCGTCTCGACGAACTCGGCGAACTCATGCCCGTGGTCTTCGAGTCGGGCGTAGATGCCACCGCCGCCGGGGTTCTCGGCGAACAGTTCCGGGATCTCCTTCACGACGTCCCACGGGAGGTATGAGGTGGCGGTCTCGACCGGAGTGCCGTTGCGGAAGTAGAGGCGCCGCCGGGCGAGCACCTGAGTGCCGGCGGGGACGCCGAGTCGCCGGGCGGCGTCCTCGGGGGCCTCCATGGGGCCGATGTAGAGGACGCTCACCTTGGCCGTGGCCCCGGACTGTGCAGACTCCGCGAGGTATGCGGCCTTGCCGCCCTGCCGGAGTGAACGCCGGAAGCGATCGGAGGAGCGGTGCCGCACCGGTGGCCGGTCCTTCACGATCGAGCCCTTGCCGTGCCGAGTTTCGACGAGCCCGCTCGCCCGCACTTCGACCATGGCCTTGCGGATCGTGCCACCCGAGACGCCGTAACGCTCCACCAGCTCCGACTCACTCGGCACCATGTCGCCAGGCTTGAGCACACCCGCCCGGATCTGCTGCACGATCTCGTCGGCGATCTGCACGTATCGAGGTCCGGACCTGCCCCCTCCTACTGCGGTTCCCATAGTCCTTCTCTGCCTCCTATGCTCCTGTATATGAGTCAACCACAGGAAGCAACGTCACCGCCGCTGCACTCCGTATCTGTGGCAGGAGTGGTGGTGCGCGAGGACGGGCGCCTCCTGGCGATCCGCCGGGCTGACAATGGCACCTGGGAGCTCCCCGGCGGCGTACTCGAACTCGACGAGACCCCCGAGGCCGGCGTCGCCCGCGAGGTCCTGGAGGAGACAGGCATTCACGTCGAGGTGGACGAACTCACCGGCGTCTACAAGAACACGACCCGAGGCATCGTGGCCCTGGTCTTCCGCTGCAAGCCCTCCGGCGGCACCGAGCGCACGTCGAGCGAGTCGACAGCTGTCTCCTGGCTCACGCCCGACGAGGTCAGCGAGCGCATGTCTGAGGTCTTCGCGATCAGGCTCCTAGATGCCTTGGACGGCAACGGCCCGCATGTACGGAGCCACGACGGCAAGCAACTCATCCCAGCGGGATAAGACTTTCCCTACTTCATCAAGGCCCGCGCACGGCGCGGGCGCGCGCCGCCTCTGCGGCGCGGCCTGCCTCCTGTCTTCGCCCCGGCTGGCCGCGCCCGGCGGCGCGCTACGTGCAAGCGGGCGAGGGCGGGGATCATCCGCGGGCACAAGATGGTGCCTCCGGCGGGGGATCGGCCGGCACCGGGAGCACGGGGCACCGTCGCCGAGTGCGCGTCCGTGGGTGGCAACAGGTGGTTGGGGCTTCCGTCCCGTACACCATCGACCCAGGCAGAGCCGAGCAGACGCGGCCCAGGGGCGTCAAGGTCGTTCGTACAGTGGCGCGCTCCACCTTGACGCCCCTGAACCACGCCCGCTCCACGGTGTGTGGGTCGACGGCGTACGGGACGGAAGCTGGGGGCGAGCAGTGGCGAGCGCCGCACAGCGGCTCAGCACACCGCTACACACTCCCGAATTTCCACAGCGCTCAGCCGAAGCCTCCTCTAACATCCTCCTGTGCTTCGATTGCTGATTGATACTTCGGTTTGGCTCAACATCGCCAAGCGGCGCGACGGCCAACAAATCATCGTCCCGTTGCGCGTCCTCCTCCACCAGAAGAAGCTCGAAATCCTGGTTCCCGCGCTCATATTGGACGAGTTCGATCGGAACCGACCGCGGGCCGAAGCAGCAACGACGCAAAGCGTAAAGGAGAGATTCCGACTCCTACGCCAAGACTTGCAGGATTACGGCGACGATGAGGCACAAAAATGGATCGCCGAAATGGTTCACCAAATCCCGCACGCGAGTGCGCGGTCTTTGCAGAATTTTTCTGAAATTTCTGAACTACTTCGCCGCGGAACCCTCCTTGAGCCGAACACAGAAAATTATGCGGCAGTCGTTCTAAGGGGGCTCGAAAAGAAGGCTCCACTTCACCAGGACAAGAACAGCGTTGCCGACGCACTTCTGATCGAGCAGTACACCTCAGCACTAAGCGCCGACAAGGAAGGGTGCAACGAGTACGTTTTCGCAACATCCAATTACACAGATTTTTCCACCCCGAAAGGGGATCGCCGGAAACCACACCCAGATCTGGCGGAACTATTTGATCCAGGTAACTCCCACTACGTCTACGATGTTGACGGCCTGGTGAAACTGCTGGGAGAGAAGCTGGGTAGCGACTATCTCGACGAAGCCGAAGAGGTAGATTTCATTCAGTCGGAAATGCCCACTAGATCCCTAGCGGACATACTCGCGGCCCATGAAGAGTACTTCGACAAGATTTGGTACGGCCGAAGCCTGATACATGAGGACGAAGCCAGGCCGGGAATATCCGAGTCCTTGAAGGACACGATCTTGGCCGCCAGACGAAGAGTCGAGGAGAAGTATGCCCCTGAGGAACTCCCCCCAGTGAATGACTGGGAATGGGGTTTCATGCATGGCAAGCTATCCGCTCTACGCTGGGTCCTTGGAGATGAATGGGACTTCCTTGATACGTGACGCACCGAAGCAACCTCATCTGAATCGACGAGCGACCACCGAGGTCCGTTTCAGCATGTCGCTCCGCGGAGTGATCGAACTCCGAAAGCGGTACTCACCCGCCAGCCAGCTCAGGGCAGGGGAGAGAAGCCGGCGGACTGGTCGAGGTGAAACGGCGAGCCCGCGCGAGTGGGCACCCAACCCTGTCGTAGGGCGGATGCAATGGCATTGGCGACATCGGAGGACAGTACCGGGTTACCCAGGCCTCCAAGCCAGTTGCTGAGGTGAGGCTGGTTCGTGGTGACAACGAGAGTCGTCCCGGGACAATCCGCATGCTCCACGGCGTAAGTGCACGGCGACCAGCAGAGCGCCTGGCTGTAGGTGGGTCTGCGTCGCAGCCGCCAGCGGTAGACCGTGCCGTCGACGACTATGCGCCGTGCTCCCTTGCGCCCCAGTGCCATATCTGCCCCCTTCGATCCTGGGATGCTAGCGGACCTAGCTCAACGAAGGCCCGGTGCGATATTCGGGCCGTCTCTGGGCCGTCCAAGGTCAGCCGACATCGACCAACAATGACAGAAGCCCACGGCATCTGAACTGGTCAGAGCCGTGGGCTTCTTCAGTCTCGCTGGTCAGCGGAGCCGGTGATCAGTAGACCGGCTACTGATCGCAGTGGCCAGCACTCGCCACGTCATTTACTTCAAGGCCCGGTCTACTTCGGCGGTGTACTTCGAGCAGTACACGGGTGGAGCCTCGATGACCATGACGCGGCCCGCGTTGTCGGGGTACGCAGCCTGCATGGTCTCCAGCACTGACTTCGGGCTATCGCCGGAGTCGAGCAGAGTACACACGAGCCGCCCTTGAACACCGAGATCATCCTCAGCGACTGGCTCCAGGTTCGGCACCTGTGCCTTGACGGCAGCAGCGTAGCGGGAATCCTGGTCAACGGACGGATCCGTGGCTTCAGATGGCGATGTTGAGTGGGAGGGGCTTACACCCTCCCCGCTTGGCGGAGCGGCCGGCAGGCCGCACGCCTCTCGGCTGGCTGCCACCGTAAACCAGACAGGTTCCTTGCTGGCGTCCTGCTTGCACACGATCCAAGAGTCGTACTTGGAGCCGCTTCGAAGGTTTGACCTCGTGTCCTGGAAGCCGAACACAGTGCCCGTTCCGCTGAGGGCGTTCTGCGTGTCTTCCTTCGTCCGACCGATAAAATTGGCAACTGACGGGGCAACATCGGTGGATTCCGTCTGCTCCTTTTCGTCGGCACCGGATGGCCCCGTAGCGCAACCCGTGAGTCCTGCGATGAGAACGGCGCATACTGTGACGAGCTGCTTACGCACTGCATTTCCCCGAACGTGATCGTCAAGTCGGTATCTGGGCACCGTAGCGAACGGTACGGAGGCTGGGGGGCTGGTTGCGTACTCTGAGCCAACTTTCCTAGCCCCCCGGACAAGAGTGGTTGAACTGAGTGCAGTCGGAACGATGCCGCAGCTGCCCGGCGACAGTGACGGCAACCGTGGCGGCAACGACGATGGACGGCAGCAGCGCCCAGCAGTCCTGAGCGGCACCGGCAAGGCCGCATCAGGGTCGCCCACCATGGCGCGCCCGCATCTTCTAAGCGCCGGGTCGCATCCCAGGTGAGTGTCTAACTGCGTGACAACGCCGACGCACAGCGGCGGACGAGCGCGGACGGCTGTGGACGCTCGCAGCAGGTAAGAGGCCCACCGACCCATGGTCGGCCACCCGCGCAAGTTCCTTCGGGACGAAGAGGTCGTGGGTTCAAATCCCGCCACCCCGACGTTGGACACAGGCCCATTCACGTGACCGTGAATGGGCCTGTGTCTTGCTCGGGGGGCCAAACAGAGGGCCAAACGAGATTGATCAGGCCACCGCGTCACCTGCTTCCTGTTATTCCACGCCCTCCGCTTCCTGAATTTGCAGGCACGGTTAGGGGCTTTCGAGGACTCCGCGGTGGAGGTACCAGGAACTGTCGGCCAATCCGTAGCGCAGGGCTGTGTCCCAAGCATTGAGGCCATGGGTGCTGGCGTGCTGCTCGGCGTCCTCTTGCAAGTGTGCGATCAAGGCCGGCACGCCGCTCTCGCGGCGTATCTTCTGGTGCAGCCACTGGTTGGCGGTCACCACGGATATGCAGAACTCGGCATAGCGCTGTGCCAGCTTAAAGGTGCGGAAGTGGTATTCGACGCGGGCACGCAGTTCAGCGTCCCATTCAGGCAGGGCCTGGATGCGGAACTGCACGGGCCAACTCGTGATGTCCGCGAAAAGATAGCGTCCGGTCTGCCCGGGGCGGTCGTAGTAGGGATGGAGGGTGCGCTGGCTGGCGGTGGCACCGATCCGGTCGCCTTTCATTTGGTTGCATTTGCCGCATGCCGGCACCAGGTTGACCGGACAAATCGTGTAGAGCGGGAGCATGTCCTTGGGCAGATGATGGTCGAGCGAGCTGATCTCACTGTTGCCGCACAGGAGGCAGCGCCCGTACGGAGCGCGGGCCTTGAGCTCGTCGTACTTCATCCTCCCGTCTTTACGCCCGACCAGCCCCGCATTGTAGAGATTCCTCAGGTGCGCCCCATCGCGGTCGGGCAGTAGATCCTCGGCTTTCCGGGCAGTGATGGCGAGCCTGTAAAGGTCGTTGTCCTCGGCGGCGTCGATGTAGTTCTGTTCGGCTGCGGACAAGTCCTCTTCGCGGGCCAGAAGCCGTATTCTCAGGACGGAGTTCCGCAGTCTCTTGCAGGCGGCGGTCAGTGTGTCTTTGACCGTCATCACGGGAGGTTCGACCGGAATCATGAGGTTCTGCCGTGAGGACGGGAGGTGAGGACACGCAGCAGGCCACGGGCTTCGCTGCCCAGGGATTCGAAGCCTGCCAGAATCTCTTGATAGCTGCGTCCCTCGTCGACCTCCTTGGCCAGGGCCGCATAAAAACCGGTGGCAGTGGACTCGAGGCCGAAGGCTTCGTGAGTGAGAGCGCTGACGTTCTCACCGTAGGTTTCCATTAGCGGCCGCTCGGCTTTCAGGACATTGCCATAGCGGCGTAGCTTGTAAACGCACGACTTCGGCACCTCCTGCAGGACGACCGGTGAGTGCGTGGCCACGACCGCCATCCCGTTGACGTCGGACAGGAAGTCGGACAGCGCACGGATGAACGCCGACAATAGTGGTGGTTGCAGGTGTGCTTCGGGTTCGTCCATGAAGACGACCGTGCGCTCGGTTACCTCCTGGACCAACCGCGTCAAGGTCAGCAAAGCGATCTTGTGGCCAGAGCTCAGCGGCGCAAAGAGTCGTACCGCAGCGGCCTTGAACCGGCGGTCAGAGCCCTCGGACAACAAATCTTCGAGATCGCCTGCGTAGTCATCCAAGAAACCGGACTCCGGATAACTGAGCGTGGCCAGGACCTGCTCCCACCGGCTACGACGGGCACCGATTCGGGCCGTGGCGAGACTCTCGGCGAATTCCGCGGACAGGTCTTCGCTCGTCTTCAAGCGCTGCGGCTCCTCACCGTCTCGCAGCCCGATGTAGGCGAACCCCGCGGGCGCATCCGGGTGATGGAGCAACTCATCGAAGGCACTGAAGGAGACCAGCACCACGTTCGGTGTGACCTGGGCTGCGCGGGCAGCGAGCTGGGTGACCTCAATGCTCCCGGACGCCACCCCATCGGCCATCGCACGCATCATGGTGGTCTTGCCCACTCCATTGCGGCCGATCAAAGCATGCACGTTGCTTGGCGGCAGCGAGGCGGGACTGGCACGGAAGCTTAGTGTAGGTGGTTCGTACCCTGAACCTTCAGGCAAGGGAGGCACGTAGTCCCACTGGAAGTCAACGACCCGATCGCGGCCGCGGGCAATGAGGTGGAGGCGCTCCAGCTCCGCGCGCGGATGACGGACGTCGCGCATCAGAGAGTCTGTGAAGACTCTCAGATCCCATACGCGTTCCACGAAATCTGGGCTGTAGTCGTAGGCCACATCCCGCAACGCGGTCAGAATGCTGGTTCTGTCGTAAGTACCCAGCTTTCTCAGCGACTCGTAGTAAGTGTCATCGATGCCCAGGCTGAAGTAATCCTCACCGAGCGACTCGAACCGGCGCGGCAGGCGTTCTTCAGTCCGACGGAAATCGTCATGGCGGCCTGACCCCATCTCGAGATGGCCGATTCGTACACCACCGATGGACTTCGCAGCTCTCCTGCGATGCTTGATGCCCAGCTTGTACAGCGTCACGAAGCCGTAGTCATTCCAGCTGTCCGGTACTAGGTAGGCTCCGCTGTAGTCCGCAGGCAAATCCCGTAGCCGCTCCACCACGACGAACTGCATGATGCCCTCCCATGACCACCCCAGGACCCCATGAGCTGGAGTCCTCGCCGGCCACGGTAGTCGTCGCCCCACGCTCATCTCACGGATACCCGATACATGAGGTCCGGGCGGCTTGTGAATGTAGCCCGATCGCAGCCAGCGGTGAGACGCGTCCACACCGGCCTCCACGGACGCAGACACGGCAGCACCCGGGCCGACAGGATGACCTGGCTCGTCATCATGGAATGACTGGCCAGACGGGCTTACGGGGCACTCGGGAATTGGAGCCGGCACTCAATGACAAAGGCCCACACAGACGTGAACCGCTTCGTTACAGGCGGGCTTACCACGTGGGGTGGTACCGCGACCTCCGCAGTTCTCAATCGACGGTGAGAGCGGATCGCTGTCAGCGGCAGCAAGTACCCTACGGCGATCAGGTCGACGCATGGGAGGCTCCATGGCAGCTACTGCTCTCACGAATCCCACTCGGTTGTGGACGGCGCAGGAGGTCTTGGACCGGTCGAACCCTGTCCCCGCGGCATCCGGCGTGTACGGGTGGCACTTCGAACAGGCACCCCACCCGGACCTGGTTGCCGGACGCCTGCTCTACGTCGGCATAGCACCGCGGTACATGGCAAACCGGACCAGCACGCAGAATCTTCGGAACCGCGTGCGCTACCACTTCCGGGGCAACGCCGAAGGGTCAACACTGCGGCTGTCTCTCGGCTGTCTGCTCGACCTGGAGCTGCGACGAGTGGGCAGTGGCAAGCGGCTGACGTTCGGCCAAGCCGGCGAGGCGAAACTCAGCCAGTGGATGGCGGACAACGCTCGCGTTTGCTGGGTAGAGCATGACGAGCCCTGGACGCTGGAGTCAGAGCTCATCTCGCAACTAGACCTGCCTCTGAACCTGGACCAGAACGGCCACAATGCCTTCCACGCTCTGCTCAAGGCGACCCGAGCCAGAGCACGGCAGCGGGCCAGGGAGCTGCCCATCAGCTCATAGAGGCCCGCAGCCTGACATCACCGGTTGACATCAACGACGACGGACCGGAGCGCACAGGGGCAGTCACGACCCGGAAGCTGATGCAGCCCCACGGCGCGTTGCCCAATGTGGGTTGGGTCGGCGATCGAACTCCTAAAGCGGTGGTCGGCGGCACCCCCCTTCGGTGGCAGGCGGTACGCCTACTCGAAAGTCGGAGCCGCTGCCACCAGCATGCTGCTGATCGAGCCTGTGTCGGCGGCGGCGCTCGTGGGATCGATGCTGGATTCCTCCGCGACCGTCGTGGCCCAGCAATCCCCCCAAGTGGCTGCCCAGTCGCCGGCCAGATCGCTGTCGGGATCGAGATCCTCGGGCTTGCCCGTGATCCCGTAGGCATCGAGGAGTCGTCGCTCCACGCCGAACGGTTCGCCCATGGCGAGCTCCGGGTACTCACTGATCCAGCGCCTGAGAATCCGTCCGCGTTCGGCGATCAGCCACGCATCTCCGTCGTTCTGCTCACTGTGGAAGAAGAGTTGGGCCTTACCGAAGAGCGCGCTGAAATCTCGGCACAGGTTGGTGACGTGCGCCGTCTGCTGTGTATGGGGCAGGCCGAAGTACGGTCCGATGACCAGGGTCCACCCCTGCATGGGCGGAGTGAGGACAACGGTGGAGAACGGCTCCTCCTCGTCGTGCGCCACCTCATCGATGAGTTCCACACCGTCGGCCCAGCTTGTCTCCTGTACCTCTGCCAAGCCGAGGGCCTTCACCACCGCCGCCTGATCGACAGTCTCGACCGCGAGCCATGAAAGCCAACAGGCGCGTATGAGCGGTGCGGAATCAGATATCCCCATGGCGTGCATCGTAGAGGCGTAGACGTTCGCCGACCTGGGGCCGTCTCTGGGCTGTCCGAGGCCGCTCGACGGTGGCCGACGATGACCAATGACGACCCCTCAGGCGTCCATCAGTGCCGCCCTGAACAGCGAACACCCAGCTCACCAAGATCCCCGACAAGACCCAGGGCAAGAAGAAGCCGAGGCCACGACAGCAATCGGCTGGCCAGGACGTCTCGTCGCACCCACGATGGACGCATGGACCGGTTGCAACAAAGCGCTTGGCAGTACGTGGCGGAGGTACTCCCAACCGAGGAGCTCCCAATGCTGGCTGCTCATGCGCTCGTCGACGGGCGTGATTCCCCTGCCCTGCGCGAACTGGCTGGCCTGCCGCGCAGGAGCGACGAGACCGAGATCCGTGAACTGTACGTCCAAGCCCTGCACGAACTAGGCATCCCCATTCCCGACGAAGAGGCAGCCGGCCGATACCTCCTCGTGAACCTCGCGTTCGGTCTCGCAAAAGGCGAGCTGAGCCCCAAGGACGTGGCCGACCGGTTGTCAATGACGGTCGCAGCCCACACCCAGGAGGAGACACGGTTCCTCTCCGTCGCAGCGGACTACAGCGAATGGATCGGCCCCGACGAGCTCCCGGCATGGGAGAACGATCTGAGAACCGCGGCCCACTCGTTGACCACCTCCACCGATCTCGGCCCCGGCGTGCCGGGTCCGCAGCGCGACTCCTGAACGTGCTCCCGTGCCAAACCCGTGCCAGATACTGCGGGGAACCACGGGGAACAGCGGTCACCCACCCAGCACGCCCTCAGGTCATGATGCCGCTCCGCAGCAGGTCAGCAAGCCTATCGACCCTGTAGAACCCAAGCTTCCCAAGCTGAGGACGCCGATCCGGGGTGCTGACCGTGGAGGTAGGGGCCGCCACCGACTCACGCTTCGGCGTTGAGCGCCTTTCGGGCTGCCTGCTGGAAGACCTTTCCGGGTTCTCGTTTGGCTGCCACCGCTTCCATGTATTTCTCGTCAAACTCGGCGAGGTTGCCGCGACCTGCTACGCGAGCCGCTTCGTGCCAGGCGACTGCCGCCTGGTCCAGCGCGTACATGGCGCGCCGCAGGTCTTCAGCCGCCCCTGCCACAGGGCCAGGTCCCGCGACTGCAACGGCGGCTACCGCCGCGCTGAACGGCGCCCATGCCGCATGCGCCTCCACGGCTTCCGCCTCCCACTGCTCCATCGTGGTGCCGTTTGTGCGGAGCCGAACCGCAACCCTCCACCAGCGGGCCGATACCTGCTTCGACGCACTGAGGCATGCGCTGTACGCCTCCCGGCGCACCTCCTCCAACCGGTGCTGCTGGTCTATTCGCTGCTGGCGTTCCTGCTGTCGAGCTTGACCAACGAGTGTGAGCCAACCGCCCCCGGCACCACCCAGCATGCCGATGGCCGCACCAACCACTGCCGCTGTCCCTGAGTCCATGTGACGGAGATACCCGCCCGACAGTTCCAACCACAACCGCAGGAACGAGCTCCTCGCCCGCGCTACGCGGCATCCCGGTCAGTTCATCGGCCGGAGCAGTAGCGAGACCGAGTGAGCACCGCCGATTTCCGACAGGCAAGGCAGTTGCTGCACAGCAGGCAGGTACAGCAATCACCGTGATCGCAACCACCCGACAACGGCCCTCGAAGGCCGCCTGACCAGCCCACCAGACCTCAATGGCCGACATGACGGGATGGGGAGAGGAACGGGCGGGTGACCGGGCTCCTCTCCCCGTGGATGTGGAACGGAAGTCGTCGTCGGCAGGCGCCGTTTGGGGCCGCCGCTTCAGGAGCGGTGAGGTTCGCCGCCCAGCAGGAGGTGACCGCGGCTGGTCGCAACGCGGAGCACGTCCCGCAAAGCCCCGGTCAGTTCCTTCGCCAACCGTCGCAGGTCCTCCGGGTCCGCGTCCTCGTCGTCGAGAGCTCCCGAGGCCTGTTCCAGCAATTCGGCCGCCGTGCCGAGTTGGACCGCTTCGATGTTGTCCGCCAGGCGGGACATGAAGCCGTCCCTGTCGTCGGTGCTCAGGTAGCAGGGTTTGCCCTCCGGTCCCGACCACGGGAGGAGGCGCAGTTCGTTCGGTGCCGTCATCCTTACGTCTGCCTCTCATCGATCACGTGGTGGGTGGTGAAGACCGCGTCGACGCGATCGCCGGGGAACACCAGGAGCGCGGCTTCGACGACTCGCCCGGTGGAGTCGGTCGCGATGCGTGTGATCGCGAGGACTGCCGCTGCGGAGCTGGTCCGGAGGGTCGATGCTTCGTCCGGTGTCGGTGGGCGGGCACAGACCGTCTCCCGGACAGCGGCCGGCGGCGGGCCGAGGACGGCGAATCTCGTGACCGCTTCCCAGCACGACGATTCGTCGTCGAGTACACCGGCCGGTGCCAGGTCGCGCGGGACGTAGATGCGGGCCAGTCCGTGCGGTGATTCTCCCTCGTGGCTGATGCAGCAGAACTCGGCGACGGCGCTGCCGGTTGGCACGTTCAGCAAGGTCATCAGATGCCCGTCTGCCTGGACCGTGGTGCTGCGAACGGTGACGCGCAGAGCCGCATCAGCGGCGGTCCACGGGTCCAGCGTCCCCCATCCGCCGACGTACATGATCTTGCGGAGTGGACGACGGACGAAGTTTCCCTTGCCGTGGATCTTCTCGATGAGGCCTTCACCCTGGAGGACCGCGAGGGCACTCCGCAGTGTCACCGTGCTGACCTTGTACCGGTCGGCGAGGCCGGCCTCGGACGGCAGGCGTTCGCCGGGCTTGATGCGGCCGGTCGTGATCTGGTGGCGGAGATCGTCGGCGATGTCGTGATGGCGAGAAGACACGGACCGATCACCGCCTTCTCAGCGGCCGCGCGGCGACGAGCCGCGTTCGCGTGTGCATGGTCAGCAGCTCGCCCGACTCGAAGAGGAGTTGCTTGGCGCCTTGTGGGAGTTGGAAGAGGTCCCTCACCCGGCAGGATTGGCCGCCGAGTTGGATGATGTCGCCGCGCTGCACGGTGGTCGCGGTGACCTCGATGTTGGAGACCAGCGCGCCGCCGAGCGCCCGTTCGCTCACCGCTTCACCTCCGCAGTCGTGGACCGGTCGAACGCCGAGTGGCACGGGCAGTCGCACGCCTCGTAGACCACCGGGAGGTCGACCGGCGCCGAGGCCGGGGAGGACTCCGCGCAGGCAAGGTGCGTTCCGATCCGGCATGCGGTCGATCGGTAGGGGACGGCCGAGGTGTCTGTGAGGTAAGGCCGTTGGCGAGGAGGCATCAGTGGGCCCCCGCGAGGGCCGACCAGGCGTCGGCCGGCAAATGGGGAGCGACGACCACTGAGCGCGTCCGCACGCGCTTCTCCCAGGCCAGCACGTACGGGCGGACGAGAGCGATCTCCTCGCCCGTGAGCGGGTGCGGGTGGTTCGCGCTGTCGGAGGCCCACCCGAGGATGACGGTCGCCCCGTCAGCGGACGCGGAGGAGGCGGGAGCGGCCAGCGGCCGGGCGGGTGTTAAGGGGCGGCGGTGCCTGCCCTTGGGGATGTACCGCGCTCTGGTGAGCCAGACGGCACGGCGGATACGGTTGAGCACGCTGCTCAGCTCCTATCGCTGATGGCTCGGTCCCCCGACATCGCCCGTCGTGGGGACCGCTTTGTGTACGACCGCCCAGAGGGTGCGGCCGTTCAGGCTGGTGGCGAGGAGCCCGAACCGATCGGCCTCGGCCACCACTTCCAGGACCTCCCGCCATGACTCGGCGGAGAGCGATTCCGGCACCTCCGCTTCGACCGACGCGTGTCGGGGGTGTTCCTCCACTCGCGTGAGAAGCCCGAGGGCGGACAGCCGGGCGGCGATGGCCGCCGCGCTAACTCCCGAAGCGGGCACAGGGCAGCCTCCGTCACCGGCGATCACTTTAAGTAAAGCTAGTTAACTAGATTAGGGCTAGTGGACTAGATTTTCCATATGCCTGAGCAGCCGCCCTATCTCCGCATCGCCGACGAACTCCGGCGGCGGATCGCGGAGCACGAGTGGGAACCGGGAGACCGCCTGCCCTCCCGCGCCCAGATCGGCCAGGAGTGCGGCGTGGGCGAGAACGTGGTCCGCCGGGCGCAGGAGTTGCTGATCTCCCAAGGCGTGCTGGAGGGCCGCGCCGGTTCGGGCACGTACGTCGCCGAGCCCCGAGAACGCGTGCGCGTGGTCCGGTCGTCGGCGCGTGAGCAGCCCCGAAGGGTCGCCGTTCCGGGCGGACATGAAGGCCGTCGGCAGGCAGGGCGATTGGGAGAGCCGGACCGATGCCAAGGTGCCGGCACCGGCAGAGATCGCGGCGCGACTGGGCATCGCCGAGGGCGAGCT
The DNA here is from genome assembly GCF_053601495.1 of Streptomyces sp. NPDC004721. Classification (NCBI taxonomy): domain Bacteria; kingdom Bacillati; phylum Actinomycetota; class Actinomycetes; order Kitasatosporales; family Streptomycetaceae; genus Streptomyces; species Streptomyces sp. NPDC004721. Next base: position 1,601 of record NZ_JBSGBZ010000072.1, on the reverse strand, counting down.
GTGCGTCCGGACGACGTACGAGTTCCTGGCTGACGGCAGGCCGGTGCAGTTGTCGACGAGCTGGGAGCCGTACGACCTCACCGCCGGCAGTCTCGTCGTCCTCCCCGAGGGAGGGCCGCACGCCGGGTCGGGTGTCGTGAACCGGATGGCCGCGATCGGGATCACCGTCAGCCACGCCGTGGAGCAGCCTGAGCCCAGGCAGGCGACCGCCGAAGAGGCCTCACTATTGGGCATCCAGAAGGCCGCCCTGGTTACGCACATCCGGCGGACGTACTACAGCGACCAGGGGCGTCCGGTCGAGACGGCGGACATCGTGGTGCCCGCGGCTCACTGCGAGATCGTCTACGAGATCCCGATCAACCGTTAGCGAGACAACTCCGCCTTAACATCCGGTCCCTCGGCTCGTACCGTGACCGCATGCGCAACGAGAGGCACGATGAGCGGCTGTCGGACGTGGAGTTGGAGCTGTTTCTCCAGTACCTGCACGGGTTCGCGAACCATGACCTGGATCTCTTCACCCTCATGCAGGTGGGCGACCCCGAGTACCCCGCCTACGTGACCCTCTCGAGGAGTCCTGTCGAAGGCGTCGATCCCACGGCCTACCGGCGGCCATAGGGGAACTTCACGCAATTTCGTAGCCGCAGCGTCAACTTCCCCACGCGTAGGTTCGAGCCGGATGCCCCCGGCGTGTATCGGGCTCTGTGGGGGTACTGATCAGCCCCACCAGCCCTCGCCGGCGTGCCAACGTTGCACCCATTCCAGGAAGCCGACCGGCTCCGGCATCGGATACGGGTAGGCGCCAACTTCGGTGACCACCCAGACCTTGCCTCGTTGGGGACCAGTCACGACCAGGACCCAGTAGGAGGGGCCGTCGTCGGCACCGAGCACGATGGAGCCGTGGTTGTAGACGTCGGCGACGCGCTCGTCATGGTCGTCGGCGAGGGGTTCTCCTTCCCAGGCCCAGGCCTCCCGGAGCGGGAACGGGGCGGCCGGATCGCGGTCCCTGTCGTACGGCCAATCGGGAGGGAGCCAGCCCAGAGGGAGGAGGCCGCCATCTTCCGGCGGTCCGAGGGACGACCCGTTGGTGATCTCGGCGATCAGACTCCGGTACGGCTCCGGAAGCACGACTCCGTGCTCGGATTCCCACGCGGAGACGCCATCGTGTCCCAGTGCCGGCTCGCGCCACTCCGTTGCAATGGCGGAGCGCAGGAACTCCAGGGTGGCCTCGGCAGGACGCTGATCAGGTGATGTGGTTGTCACGGCGGCATGCTTGCAGAAGGGACTGACAGGGCTTCTGCGAGGCCACCGAGCTCGAACGTTGAGCAGGGAAGCTGACCCTGCCGCTGAGGGAGTGCGCGAACGTCGACTCCTTTGCGAGCGGTGGCTATCTACGAGTAATCCGGGCGCTGTCGAATGCGTGTCAAAGTCGGGCGACAAGCCAGCAACGCGGCGGGGAGCTGCCCAGGTCAGAGACCGATTGCAGGCACACAAGCAAAGCGCCTTCTAAGCTTGATGTTTAACCTCGGCGGTTCACCTGACCCGCTGATCTTGGTTCGTTCCCGGGACAGCAGGACGGCCGTTCTTCACGCTTCGAGGTGTCG
>NZ_JBSGBZ010000071.1:0-35393 GCF_053601495.1 Streptomyces sp. NPDC004721 | reverse complement strand
AGGCCCCGTCTTCATGCCCTGACCACGGCAGGATCACCCGACCGGGAACCCGCGTTCGACTGCCACCGCTCAAGATCGAAAAGACAACAGCTTCTGACTCGTTCATTGAAACCCCAGCCGGGCCGCGGCCGCCGCGCAGCTTCTGCAGCACTCACCCCGAAGGTTGGCGCTCCCCGAGCACCTCCCGGACCACGGACTGCGGCGACGACCTGGTCGTAGTCGACGCCGTCGACCGGCCGCACGTGCTCCGGGGCGCGCCCCCACACCCTGCCTGCGTACCGGATCGGCAAGGCAGCTCCCACAAGAACCGACACTTCCCGCGGGCCGGGTACGCCCAGCCGCCCGACGCACACCCTTCCGCCGACGCTGGCGGCCACGGCGCTCGGGTAACGGCAGGCGCTGACCCCTCCTCCGTGCGGCGACGATCCGGACCGATGGCAGTGCATCCTGCGGACCCTGTCCGCACCGTCCGACTGGGCCCGATTCTCGTAGCTGCGGCAGACGGATATCCCCTCACTCATAGCAGTGAGCCACCTTGGCGAAGGGGTTGCGTCTAGGGAAGTGGTGTACGGGTTCGACCTGATCGGGGGGTTTGCTCCGGCGTCGGGATGAGGCCCGCATAGACGAACGGCCACCGGCTGATCTTTCAAGACGACCAAGTTTGGCTGGATGCAGCCTCGTGTTGGTCCCCGCGCAGCGCAGCGCCGATATCCCGGCACTTCTCGGCTGGGATGCGGACGCTTCGCTGCCGCTGGTGTGCGCGCTGCTGCGCAGCTGGGAGGAGCGGTTCGGCGCCCGGGTGGTGGGAATGGCAGGCAGGTTGTTCGTCTCCGTTGCCCGCCCGCCACGGACCGCGGCGCACGCGGACCTTCTTGCCTTGGAGCATGTCCTGTCGACCGCAGACAACATCGTGGACGACCCGCCGACGCCCTTCCCCGAATACGCAGCGAGCCTGCCTCAGCGGACGCACTGGTCGTTCTGGTGGGACTGAATCGCCTGCGCCAGGTGCCGGGCGAACGTCCCCGCAGTCAGCGGCTGACCTGCGGATTCACGGAATCGCGGTCAGAACCCTCTTCAAGGCTCTGACCGCGATTCCGTGAATGATCTTGGTGCTGCGGCAGGCTGCCGCCGAATCGGCCTCACCTCTCGACCGCGCTGCCCAAGTGGCACGTCGTCTGCCCGGCCGTCAGCCCGATGTTGCACCCGTCACGGTGCTCGCTGCAGGCGGCTTGAGCCTTGTGGTTCCGCAGCGGCAGCGCAGGCGAGCGCCGGATTACCGATGAGGCCCTCACCTTCGGCAGGATGGGCGCATGACCGAGATCCGCACACCCCGCCTCCTCCTCCGTACCTGGCACGAAGACGACCTCGCGCCAATGGCGGACATCAACGCTGACCCACAGGTCATGCGCTGGATCGACGACGGCTCGGTGCGCGACCTGGCCCACACGGCCGAGGACATCGAGCGGTGGGAGGAGGAGTGGGACGAGGAGGGCTTCGGACTCTTCGCCGTCGAGCTACTGGCCTCGGGCGAACTGATCGGCTTCACAGGACTGTCCATGCCCGAGTTCCTGCCGGAGGTGATGCCCGCCGTGGCGATCAGCTGGCGGATCGGCTCACAGTTCTGGGGCCAGGGGTACGCGTCCGAAGCCGCCCACGCCACACTGGAGTTCGCTCTCCAGGACCGCGGCCTGGACCGCGTCATCAGCATCAACCAGGTGGGTGACAACGCCTCCGAGAACGTCATCCGCAAGCTCGGCATGGCGCCCGAGCGGGAAACGGTCCACCCGGTGTACGGCTACCCGCTGCGCGTTCACGCCATCGACCTCACCGAGTTCCAGGCATGAACCGGCCAAGCCGTCGATCACCACAGCCGACCACTGTTCCTACGGCCCCGAGTGCATTAATCGCGACGGTACGGACACCCAGGGGCGCATGGTGTCTTCCCGTCGCTGACTTCCGCGTTCACGGAACTGCGGCCCGAGCCGAACTCAAAGAGTCTCAACAAAGGCGGACGCCTCGGTGACCAGCATGCTTGCAGAAGGGACTGACAGGGCCGCTGCGGGCCATCAGGCCTCGAACATCTGGACGGGGAAGCTCGCGCTGAGGTCGCGGCGATGGCTGAGGACCTGCTGCGGCGCGAGCGTCGTCGGCTTCGCCCCCGGCCCGGGCGAAGAAGCCGGGCGTCCATGACCGGCGCGGGCTGACCGCGCCCTTCTGGCCGAGTACCAACCCGTACGGAATGTTTCGTCTCGGCATGGACCAGCGTGTCGACCTGGGGCTCCGGTCAGGGTGCCCCGGCCACGCTCCTCCGAGTCCGCCCCAGCACTGCCGGGTTGCGCGCGTCGGTGGGGGACAGGACCGGCGCATTTCGGCTCGCCTTGCTGTGGAATCAGTCGGGACGTGGTGCGACGCGCTGTACCAAGCGTGTGAACTCTTCCACTGCTCGGTCGCGTTCGCTGCCGGTGCTGCCCCGCCGGCCTCAGCCCACCGCCTTCCTGACCAGCGCGCTGATGCGCTCTTCGTCGGCTGCGGTCAGCTCCTTCAGGGCATAGGCGGTCGGCCATAGGGCGCCGTCGTCGAGTGCCGCCTGGTCGCTGAATCCGAGCGTGGCATACCTCGACTTGAACTTCTGCGCGCTCTGGAAGTGGCACAGGACCTTGCCGTCTCTGGCGTAGGCGGGCATCCCGTACCAGAGTTTGGGCGTGAGGTCCGGAGCGGCGGTCGTGATGATGTCGTGGATCCGCTCGGCGAGGACCCGGTCCGCTTCCGGCATCTCGGCGATCTTCGCGAGCACGTCCCGCTCCGCTGCCGCCTCCTTCTCCGCCCGCGAACCGCGCCGCGCCTGCGCCTTCTTCTGCTCCCGCGCGTGCTCCTTCATCGCGGCCCGCTCCTCGGCGGTGAATCCGTTGTACTGCTCGGCGGTCGTGCCGGAGTTCCCGGCGGACGGTTTCGTGGACTGCATGGCAGATTTCCTCCGTACAGGAACGAGGCGGGCCAGGGCGGGGGGGCGAGGCCGCGGGTCAGGACAGTGCAGGCGCCGTGGACGGCGCGGAGGTGAGCGACGTGGCGGACTCCCAGGCGAATCCGTCCGGGTCGGTGAAGGAGCCGGCGGTGCCGCCGATGACGATGCGGTGCGATCCGGTGCCCTCGGCGGAAACGCCGAGATCCTTGGCCAGGCCCCGGCGCTTGTACAGCGCCAGCTTGACCGGGCTGGACTCGCCGGAGGCGAACTCGGCGTACTTGCCGCCGAAGCTCCTGGCCACGCTCAGGCCCCGGCCGACATAGAACTGCTTGCTGGCCTTCACGTCCTCGACGCCGAGCAGGAGGACGATCTCGTCGATCTCGCGCGTGGCCGGGCCGGTGTCCTTCTTCGCCGACGTCGCCACCTTCCAGATCGTCCCGTCCGGCGCCTGGACGACGCCACCGTAGCCCCACAGCGACTTCGCGGCGGGCTTCAGCACCGTGGCACCGGCGTCCACGGCAACGCCGACGAAACCGTCGACGGTGGCCGGCCCGGACACCGTCAGCGCCAGCGTGAAGCCGCGGAATCCGGCGGAATGCGCCTCGGACGCCCGCAGGCGCAGGTGCGCGTCCACGCCGAACTGGGTGTAGAAACGGCGAGCGGCCTCGGGATCGGCCGCCTCGAGGATGACGGATGCGACGGACGTGTGGGATGCGGTGGATGCGGTGGTTGCCATGGCCATCACGCTAGAGGCTGCCCGGCGGCCGGGGCTTCTCGATTCCTGACCGGTCTCGTCACCTGCTTCGCCACACACGCAGGCATCCCCTCCACCGCGACCCCAGGCCCCCCATCACCGGCCGTACTCGCGGCATCGACACGGCCACCCCCCACACCCGCCGCATCCGCCGCACGGCGCCGGAAAGCCCCGGGCGACACGCCGACCAGTTCGGTGAAGCGGGTGGTGAATGTACCCAGCGACGCACAGCCGACCGCGAAGCAGACCTCGGTCACACTGAGGTCGCCCCGCCGCAGCAACGCCGCCGCACGCTCGATACGACGCGTCATCAGGTACGCATACGGCGACTCACCATAGGCGGCCCGGAACTGCCGGCTGAGATGCCCGGCGGACATGTTCACACCACGAGCCAACGCCTCCACGTTCAGCGGCTGCGCATACTCCCGGTCGATCCGGTCACGGACACGCCGCAGCCGCGCAAGATCGGTCAAGCGCTGCGCCTGGACGCGTGCGCGCCGCCACTCGGGCCGACACATGAAAATCCCCTTCCGTGTCTCTTCCATCAACGCCTACCAGCGCCTGAGATGCCTGCTGACACAGGCACCCCAGGCACTCGGTGATGAGGACCGGCCCGCCGGAGCCCACCAGCCGGCCAGTCAAACAACTGCCGGACAGCAGCGGGAAGAACTCCGGGCTCCAGTCCGATTCAGCTCCGGTTCAACGAGGCTGCGGACGCGGCCCCGGTGGGCGGCCGGCAAGGCGGGCACCATCGCGATGGAGCGCCGCGTTCCGCGCAGGTGGTCGCGGTACCTGCCGGCACGGCCGCACCGAGACCCGCACGGCTCAGCGAAGCTCCTGGATACGGACCAGGTTGCCCGCAGGGTCGCGGAAAGCGCAGTCACGGATGCCGTACGGCTGCTCGGTCGGCTCCTGGACGACCTCGGTATCACCGGCCTGCACCCTCTCGAACGTAGCGTCGAGGTCCGGAGTGGCCAGCAGGATCCAGCCATAGGTGCCCTTGGCCATCATCTCGGTGATGGTGCGCCGCTCGTCCTCGGTCACTCCCGGATCCGCGGCCGGCGGCGCCAGAAGGATCGACGTGCCCGGCTGACCGGCCGGACCGACCGTGATCCACCGCATCCTGCCCTGCCCGACATCACTGCGGACCTCGAAACCGAGAACGTCACGGTAGAAAACAAGCGACGCATCCGGATCATCATGCGGCAGGAAACTCGCGTGAATAGTGATATCCATGACGACCAGGCTAGAACCTGCTCCGCCCCCCGCGCTTCTCGATTCCTGACCAAGCCGACCACGCCCCCTCCTCCACCCCCGGCCTGAAGGCACGGCTACCGCGGCGACTACGGGCACAGCAGTCCCCGGCCGCGGACAACGGACCGGGTTGGCTGAGGTACCAGCCGGGAAGCAGCACAGCCAGCCGGCACACGATCACACCGAGACCCGGATCCGCCAACGGCACGAGCTCGAGGAACAGAACTCCCTCGTCCTACTGGCCGGCCATACCCCAGACAGACCGTGACCCCGTCAGCAACGTCGCGGCCAAAGCACCGGCGCCCGTCCCCACCACAGCCGAATCCACACCGACCCACCGCGAAGGCCGCGACCCCGCCCCCGGAAGAACTCCGACCCGCTCCACACACTCCCCCACCCGCCCCCGTGCGCCCCCACGCCCATTCCCACTCCGGGCCACCAACACAGCGAAAGCACCGACAACGACTTCCCTCCCCCGATGGCCGTCCGTGCCGGTCCGACCCAGGCCCAGTCGTAGTAGCGCGGCCGTTTTGCTCCGGCTCCGGCGTTTTGCCGGAGCCGGGCCGGGGCGAGCAGGCGGTCGGCAACGACGGCGTCCGCGCGGATGCCGGTTCACCCAACGGCTCGCAGGCGCTCGAAGACGCAGGCACGCACATCGTCACGGACCACGTCGGCATCCCGGCGGGCACTTCGCAGCAGACGCTGCAACGGCCCGGGGCGAGCAGCTGAGCCAGCAGTACCCGCTCGATGTTCAGGCGGTGAATCCTCCGTCGACGGCGATCGTGGCTCCGGTGATGTACCGACCGTCGGAGCTTGCCAGGTGGGCAACGGTGGCGGCGATCTCAGCCGCTTCCGCATAGCGGCCCAGGGCGGTGAACCCGGCGATTGCCGCTGCGTTGGGGCCATGGGCGGGGTTGGAGTCGGTGTCCGTGGGCCCAGGGTGCACCAGATTCACGGTGATGCCCCGCGGGCCGAGCTCCCGGGCCAGGCCCTTGGTCATGCCGATGAGGGCTGTCTTGCTCATCGAGTACAGCGCCATTCCCGGGAAGACCGCACGCTCGGCCACATTGCTGCCGATGCTGATGATGCGGCCTCCCTGGCCCATGTGACGCACCGCTGCCTGGGACGCGACGAACGGGGCACGGACGTTCACCGCCAGGGTACGGTCGATCTCCGTCGGCCCGATCTCCTCAAGCGGGCCGACCAGGAAGACCCCGGCGTTGTTGACCAAGATGTCCAGGGCGCCGAACGACTCGGCAGTCTCATCCACCGCAGCGATCAAGGCGTCCGGGACCACGCTGTCGGCCTGGACGGCCAGCACCCGACGGCCGACGGCCTTGACCTGCTCGACAACCTCGGCGGCACGCTCAGCACTGTTCTGGTAAGTCAGGGCAATATCGGCGCCTTCTTCGGCCAGTCGCAGCGCGATGGCAGCACCGATGCCTCGCGATCCAGCGGTCACCAACGCCACTTTTCCTTCAAGTCGGTTCATGGCATCGAGCATCACGGGCTCCGCCGTCGGACGCTGGCGGTTATCTGACCTCACGCTCCACCCCTGGAGAACGGCCCGACGCCCATCACAAAACCGCACCGGAGTGCTAGCCGACCAGGCGGCGGCGCCAGTCCAATGGGGTGACCGTGATGGCCCGGCCGGGATCACGGTCCCACTCGGTGTGCAGGCCGACTGCTTCGAGGGCAGCCACGACCTCGTGACCGATGGCTGCGGTGGTCTGAGACGAGCCGTCGAAGCCGCCATAGAGGAGCATCAGTCCGTGGCCGGCTGCGGCGGAATCCGTGCACTGGGTGTGAAAGTAGACGAACCCACGAGCGTCGGGCTCGCCTGCACCACCGATCTCGGACTGGCCGCAGTTGCGGCAACAGGCGAAGTTCTCGCGGGCGGTGATACCGGCCTCCCGCAGGGTGGTGAACGCACGGGTGAGCCGTTCAGGGTCGGTCTCGTCTTGCCATGAAGCTTGCTCCGCAACGCGCTCCAGCCACAACCGATCGGCCAGCGCCTGTGCCTGCTCGCCCGAAACGGGGCGGCGGTCGCTGGTGACCAGGTGCTCCTCAGCGAGTTCGGCCAGTTCGGCACGGGAGGCGTAGCCGCCGAACAACACCTCGCGGACGCGCTTTTCCAACTCTTCGTGCTCGGCCTCGTCGAGGTCGAGCGGCGGCACCTCGCGGGTGGGGCCCATGTCCAGCAGCGACCAGACCAGGCCACCGTCCCATCCAGTCTCCCGGCGTGCCCAGCCGGTCATCGCCGCGATCACGGCCTCGGGCCTGTCGGCCATCGCCTGGAAGTGCCGGTCAGCGGCACCGTCGCGATGCTCCACAGTGTAATCACCGCCGGCCTGGTGCCAGACTTGGGCGAAAACGTCAGGCAGGTCAGGTATTCGCTGGACCACCAGGAACCGGTCACCGTCACCGCCGATACGGCGAACCAGCCCGGCCAGTTCCTCGGCGGACACACGGACGTGCCGCTCCCCGTTCTCCGTCTTCACCACGATCTCGAGCATGCACAGACTCTGACACACCCCTGCGACAGCGTCCTCCCCCAACTAGCGGCGCAACTGCACGCGCAGAGCACCCTGGGCATCGGCTGACGTACGACTACGAGTGAGCGGTCGCATCCGGTCGGGAGCCGCGCGGGCTGCACGAAGAGCTGCAGTCGCTGCGCTCACCACAACGAGCCCACTCCTTGGCCGCACAGCTGACGACTCGACGTGCGCAGGAGTCGCCTGGACCTGAGGGCGGCGACGGCCTGCTCGACGAGGGCCCGGATCTTCGCAGGGGACCGGTTGACGGCCTGCTGACCGGTGCAAAGCATCTCCCACCTACCGCAGGAAAACGCGAACCGTGCCTCCGGCGCCCTGATAGCCCCTGTCGACCCACCAGAAAACGCCGGCCATGACGAGCGCGTCGACCATGCCGTGCTCGCAGGGCAGGCAATGAACCCGACTGCTGCTCTCGGGCCAGCGCTGTTCTCGCTACCCCCGGCCCCCACCTCGCCGCGTCGGCCTGAAGGTGAAAAAGACTCAGCACCGTGGACTCGCTTGCCAAGCGACGGGGCGGCCGGTCCCACCTTCGAGCGGAGAGCCAAACAGAGGGCCGGGCCCTCGCGCACCCGACGGGATGCCGAAAATCCGATAAACCCTCACACCGTTCACCGCCGGGTCATGCCGAACCTGGGCACCCGTCATGAAAAAGCCGGAAGCCGCTGACTTCGGCGCGGAAGTGACCGCCCCGCGTACCGCTGGCAACCGTCACGTCTGCACCTGCTCAGCGGGCCATGTGAAGGAGTCGGTGTGTCAGGTCATTGCGTGGTCACACTGGTGAAGGCGCATTCCGATCTGCGTCCCGTCCGGGACTCGGGCGACTGGCCGCCCCCTGATCGGCCTGCTTTGATCCTTCGCGTGGCGCAAACTCGCGGACACGAACTCCGGTACCGGAAGCCGAGCGAGCGACCGCTGCCATTCAAAAGTGCTCATTCGAAGGGAACCACGCGTGATGAACCTCGCCCCCCAGGTTGCGACAGCCGAGATCTCCGACGCTGACCTGGACAACGTCTCCGGCGGCCTCGCGGTCGGCGGCTTCGGCGGTCTCTACGTCGACACGCCGATCGCAGCCGTCGCCTCCGACGTCATGGCCATCGCCACCCCCGAGGGCGTTACGGCGGGCACGGCCGTCCACACCACCGCCCACTGACAGCAGCATCCAGCTACCGGTGGGTCCCGGATCACCTGATCCGGGACCCACCGCGCTCTGCTGTCGGCGACGGCCGAGAAGTGAGCCAGTAGCCACGCTCGGGTTCCGACACTTGCCGCAACATTCCTCCCACCCCCAGATGCCAGGGGTCGGGTCGAAGGGTCCTCCTCATCGAGGCGGTCGCCGGTGGTGTCGGCGTACAACTGTCCCTGCAGCCGATTCAGCTCCTGCCCCTGTACGCGCCGGGGGCTAGCCCATGGGTGCGCTTGAACGCGTTGGCGAAGGCGGTGTATCCCACCTGGGCAGCGATGGATCTCAGCGGCGCTTGTGTCGCCCGTAGCAGGCGGGCTGCCATGGTCAGCCGCCACCAGGTCAGGTAGCCGAGGGGCGGTTGACCGATCAGTGCGGAAAAGCGCCTGGCGAACGCTGCCCGGGACAGGCCCGCTCCCGCGGCGAGTTTCGCCACGGTCCATGGCGCTGCCGGGTCCCGTGGACGGCGTGGACGGCGTGGAGGGCGGCGGTGACCGCCGTGTCGTTGAGTGCCGCGGCGGCGCAGGTGGCGGCAGCTCGCCAGCCGCATCCTGCTCTCGAATACGGTGGCCACAGGTTCACAGCAACAGATCCCGCGCGTTGGCGGGAAGCGTTCGAGGGCCTGATGGGGCGAATCGCGAGCCGGTTTCAGCGGGTTGAACCCCCAGCGCCGGGCCAGGCGGCTGGTGCCCGGCGCCGGGCCGCACTCCGCTGGGAGCCACGCTCCAGGCACTGACACCTCATCGGCCCGGCCCCTGGGGCCGGCCGCTGTGGCGGGCCGCGGAGCATGCCCCACACGATGGACCGCCCCACGGCTCGCGCCGCCCGGAGCAAGGCGGCGTTGCGCTCGCGCCGCCCGGAGCGAGGCGGCGTTGCGCTCGCGCCGCCCGGACACTCGCGACTTCCGCATCAAAGCTGTGGCGTAGCTGGACGCCCGGACCGACGCCCGCGCGGCCATTCTCCGTTCACGCTCACCTCGGCCGGAACCTGGCTCACCTGCTCGGTGAAGGTCCGACGCGGGCAGGCCGGCTCGGTACCTCGACCTTCGCCACGGCCAGGCCGTCCAGGTCGAGCAGCAACGTCGTATCGTTGTTCAAGCCCGTGTGTCGGATATGTCTCGAACGAGGTTGTGAAAACTGTGCGGTTGCTGTCCGTCATCTCACCGGCCGTGATCGCTGGCGCTGTTGTCGGAGCAGGGGGGCCTTTACTTGATGCCACTGGCGGAGGCTTTGCCTATGCGCTGGCGGCGATATTGAGCGCTGGCTGGTGTTACGCCGCTCTCGCGTTCTGTGCAGGCATGGTAGACACCACAAAGCTGCGAGCTGCGGTGGGTGGAGCTGTCTCGCTGACTGTGGCCGTACTTGCCTACTACAGCACGAAGGCAACCCAAGGGGACTTCGTCGCAGGAGACCTGACGGATACGGCGGGGCAAACGACGTACTTCTCCTGGGGAGAGTTTGCGTCGATGACTTCCTTCTGGGGTGTCGTCGCTCTCGTTCTTGGCCCCTTGCTTGGCCTTGCCGGGTGGATGGCTCGGCGGGGCCGAGTCTGCTTGCCCCTTCAGCTCCTGATTCCCGTCATTGCGCTGGCGGAGATGACGATGCGCCTGCACGTCGAAGCACCAAGTTCCTCCTCTCTGGTGGTGACGGCGTGGGAGGTCGTTCGCGCCGCGGCGGTCGTCCTGATCGGGGTCTTGCTCGCGTACGCGGCTTGGACCAAGAGGAGAAGCCAACCGCGCGCTCAAGTCCGCGGTTGACTCCACCGAGGTGTTCCCGCGTGGCGACGCGGTCCCGGCTGGGCTCCGCGCCACAGTCGCTACGAGCGCAAGGCCAAGCACTTCCTCACTTTCGTCGGCATCGCCGCGGCTCTCATCGGCTACCGAAGACTCATGAATTGAAACCCCAGCAAGTCGCAGCTGTCGCGGCGATATACCGTGTGGCCATGTCGGAGTTCATGCAACAGCTCCCCGCACTGATCGGCGTGGTAATCGGTGCCCTTGGATCGTACCTGGCGAGCACGCGCGGCGACCAAGCCCGCTTCCGTCGTGAGCAGGCGGCCCGTTGGGAAGAGCGGCGGCTGACGGCCTACTCCGACTACGCCAGGTCGCTGAAGAAGAGTGTCACCCTGGCATACCGGATCGCGGCGTACCTCGGCAACGACCCTCACCCACACCCCTTGTCACCCGAGGAAGCTGCGCCTCACCTGGCCGATGCCACTGATGCCCGAGACCCAGCCGGGGAGGCGCTGTTGATGCTTGGCACCCCGGACGTGGTGGAGAAAGCCCGCGAATGGGTCGTCGTGGTAATGGAGATGGAAGGATTCTTGCGAGACCGGACTCATAGCCCGGAAACCTGGTCAACCATGCTCAAGCGCCAACGCGCCGCACGTGAGCGGTACTACGCGGCCGTCCGCCGTGACCTGGCGCTCCCACCTGGCCATTCCGGGGAATGGCGACTTGTCCCGCCCCAGACTCCCTGAGTACTCACTGCATGGCGGCCCGGGGCTGTCGAGGTCGGGGCGTCGCTGAACATTTTCGGCCTTCGCCGCCGATGGGTTCGCCGTGCTCAGTAGCACCTTCACCTCACCAAATAGAGCGACGCCTTGGAGAATCCGACGTCACGGGCCAGGCATTGCGCGCGGTTGCGCTCGCGGAATCAGCGCAACACCAGCACCGCCTGACGGACCGGCCTCAGCGCGCGTGACGTCTTTCGGTGTGCCGGTGTCCGGCGGCGGTGGGCGGCCAGCAGCCAGGCACGGTACTGCACGACATGGCTTGGGTCACCGAGCATGGCAACATGGGTGACCGCCGTGAAGCTTCTGGTTGCTACGGACATGATCTTGTGGTGAGACCTGTCCTAGCAGAGGCTTCGCGGGTGTTCATGGCGGAGGCGCGATGCGGCGGGGTCGGCTCAGAGTGCGATGAGACCCGCGGCCGTCGGCTGGAATCCGCAGGCGTCGAAGTAGAACGGTTGCAGATCGTCCTCGAAGTCGACGTGCAGCCATTCGCACTTGGCTGTACAGGCTTGTCGGGCGCCCTCGGCGACAAGCCCGGCTCCGATCCCCGAGCGGCGGTAGCTTGCCGCGACCACAGTGTCCAGGATGAACGCGTGGACGCCGCCGTCCCACGCGACATTCACGGAACCGACGAGGTCACCTTTATGGCGTGCACAGACCCAGCCCAGGCTGTGGCGATGGACCTGGTCCAGCCAATCGACGTTCGAGGCCTGATGGTTGAAGCCCGCTGCATGCAGCGCATTGACGGCTGTGTTGTCGAAGTCGCCCCGCCACTCATACGTGATCGTCATGGTGCGACCGTAGACCGCTCTCCCTGCCGCGTTCCTCCCTCGCCGCAGGACCACGAATGATCACCGTTGAGAAAACCTCAGTCAGAGCCAATCGTGCCGGACGCTGTGCTCCGCGCTACCGGGCCCCTCGGCCGGGGGCTGGAGGGGTGCGCGGGCGTAGGCGCTCTCCCTGCGGCCCGAACATGATCAGGTATTCGACCGGTCCGCCGGGTCCGGCGTTCGCTACTCCGTGAGCGGTGCGGGTGTCGAACTCGGCGACGTCTCCGGCGCTCAGGACGAGGTCCTGCTCGCCGAGCGCCAGCCACAGCCGCCCGTACAGGACGCACAACCATTCGTACCCGTCGTGGGAGACCTGCCGCGGACGCGCCGGCGGCGCGTCGACGGCCGGCAGGACGTGCTTGTGGGCGTGCAGGCCCCCCACGTACCGGGTCAGCGGCAGCACCGCCTTGTCGTCGCCGGGACGCTGCGGCCTCGGCGTGCGCGGTCCGGCCCCGGCGACGGGTGCGGTGCCGGCCAGCTCGTCCAGGGAGATGTCGTACGCCCTCGCGAGCTGCAGCAGCACCTCCAGGGTCGGCTTGCGCCGGCCGGTCTCGATCCGCGACAGCGTGCTCAGCGAGATGCCGGTCGCGCGGGTGACGCCGGTGAGTGTGGCGCCGCGCTGCTCGCGCGCGGTCCGCAGCCGGGGGCCCATGGCCGCAAGCGTGTCGGCTATGCCGTCGTCCGTCACCGTCGCCCCGCTCCCTCCGGCCGTGCGGCCTCCACTGCACTGTCCTGCAGGTTTGCCAGGATGGCAAGGGTACTCGCGTCGGGCGGCCGCCGCGCCGCATGATCGGTGAGTAACCGCGGCCGCCCGTGAACCGAGGAGAAGCCATGCACCAGCCCGCGCCGTCCGCCGACCTGCGCCACCGCACCATCGAGGCACCCGCCGGGCGCCTGCACCTGGTCGAGCAGGGCACCGGACCGCTGGTCCTGCTCGTCCACGGCTTCCCCGAGTCCTGGTACTCCTGGCGCCGCCAGCTCCCGGCCCTCGCGGCGGCGGGGTACCGGGCCGTGGCGCTCGACGTGCGCGGCTACGGCCGCTCCTCCAAGCCGGCCGCGACGGACGCCTACCGGATGCTCGACCTGGTGGAGGACAACGTCGCCCTGGTGCGCGCCCTGGGCGAGGAGAGGGCAGTGGTCGTCGGGCACGACTGGGGCTCCAACATCGCAGCGGCCTCCGCCCTGCTCCACCCCGAGGTCTTCCGCGCCGTCGGACTGCTGAGCGTCCCCTACGCCCCGCCCGGCGGCCCCCGCCCCACCGACGTCTTCGCACAGATGGGCGGCGAGCAGGAGTTCTACGTCTCGTACTTCCAGGAGCCCGGCCGGGCCGAAGCAGAGATGGAGCCCGACGTCCGGGGCTGGCTCGCCGGCTTCTACGCGGCCCTGTCCGCCGACACCATGCCCGCCCAGGGCGAGCCCGACCCGCACTTTGTGGCCCGCCCCGGCGGCCGGCTGCGCGACCGCTTCCCCGGCGGCAAACTGCCCGCCTGGCTGACCGAGGACGACCTCGACGTGTACGCCGGGGAGTTCGAGCGCACCGGCATGACCGGGGCCCTCAACCGCTACCGCAACATGGACCGCGACTGGGAGGACCTCGCCCAGTACGGCGGCGCCCCGATCAAGCAGCCGTCCCTGTTCATCGGCGGCGCCCTGGACGCCTCCACGACCTGGATGGCCGACGCGATCGACGCCTACCCAGCCACCCTGCCCGGCCTGGCCTCCACCCACATCCTGGACGGCTGCGGGCACTGGATCCAGCAGGAGCGCCCCGAGGAGGTCAACCGCCTGCTGACCGCCTGGCTCGCCTCCCTCCAGGGCTGAATCGCCGGACATGCCGGCCGGGCTCCGTCGCAGGAGAACCCCGGCCGGCACACCCAAGGGCAGCGCCCGAACCTCACGCCCGCTGAGCGCCGCGCGTCCCCCGGCGCGAGCAGGCCGGTCACCTCGGCGATGGCCTCCACCGACGGCTCGCCTCTCTACGCGATGTGGCCCGCCAACGGCATCTGAGGATTCTGGGAACCTGCCAGGACAGCGCTCTCACGGACGCAGCTGACGTCTGTGACGAACTGCGGTGGTTCACCCACGCGTCCTCGTCCGACGCGTACAACCAGCCTGACACACCCCAGACCCGCCGCCGGCCTCCGCTGCTGATCGGTGAAGCCCACGGCCGCCACGAGGTCTGGCTGCGTGCCCCGCCCGCCGGAGTCAACGCGGTCACGCCCAGCCCATCGTCCAGGTCTCGTGTCCCATTTCCGGTCCGGAAACTGTTGGCCTGGCAGTGGAATACTGGGTCGCCGCCCGTCGTGGATGTAGACAACCTCGTCACTTGGCCCCGGTCGCTGGCAGATCCCATCTACAACATCGCCGACGAAACCGAACTGGACGAGCCGGACCTGTAAGTCGACCTCGAGTTGAAGGACAGGGAGGCGCAGATCCTCGACCTACTCCGTGGTCACCTTCTGCGGACGGGGCATGCTGCGGGCAGGCGTGTTGGGCACCGTTGGTGGGGCGCTGGGGCTTCAGGTACCGGAGAGTGCGGCTGCGGTAGCTGAAGCAGCAGGGCAAGTTGGCCGTCGGGACGGCTTCTCCGTGACGGGATGCGAAACGCTCACCTCGGCCACCAAGTCAGACTGTTGCGCTCACCGACACGGGCGCACTCGACCGGGTGCGAGAAGTACGGCTGCCGTAGACGTTCGCGTACAGAGATGAGCTTCGCGGCCATGGTTCCTCTCAGCGGTCAGGGAGTTGACTGAGAGCATGACGAACACACGGAACGACTCCACGACTTCCGCGATGACGGACAGCATGATCCTGGTGATCGGCGGCACGGGCAAGACCGGGCGCCGGGTGGCTGAGCGGCTCACCGCACAAGGGCTTCCGGTGCGGGTCGGGTCCAGGTCCGGCGAGCCCCCCTTCGTGTGGGAGGACGCCAGCACCTGGGAGGCCGCCCTCGACGGGGTCCTCGCCGTCTACGTCACCTACTACCCCGACCTCGCCTTCCCGGGCGCCGCCGAGACCGTAGGCGCCTTCGCCCGGACCGCGGTCGCCAAGGGCGCCCGGCGCCTGGTCCTGCTCTCCGGGCGCGGCGAGGAAGGGGCCCGCATCAGCGAGGACAAGCTCAAGGAGTCCGGAGCCGACTGGACGGTCATCAGGGCCAGTTGGTTCGCGCAGAACTTCAGCGAGAGCTTCTTCCACGAACCGGTCCTCGCCGGCGAGCTCGCCCTGCCGACCGGGGACGCGGTGGAGGCATTCGTCGACGCCGACGATATCGCCGACGTCGCCGTGGCGGCCCTCACCGACGACCGGCACATCGGCAGGACCTACGAGCTGTCCGGCCCGCGTCTGCTGAGCTTCCACGACATCGCCACGGAGCTGAGCAAGGCGACCGGCCGGCAGATCACGTACATCCCGGTCACGGTCGACGAGTACCGCAAGGCCCTCGAGGACAACGGGCTTCCCGTCGAGTTCGCCGACCTGTTCGAGCTGATCCTCGACGGCCGCAACGCCCACCTCGTCCACGGTGTCGAGGAGGCCCTCGCCCGCAAGCCCAAGGACTTCGCCGACTTCGCCCGGGACGCCGCCGCCACCGGCGTCTGGAACACCTGAGGAACCGAGGACCTGGCAAACCTGACGCACCCGGCGACCGCGGCCCGACGCGGCGCCGCGTGCGCTGTCAGCCGCCCGCCTTGTCGCCCCGCCAGGGAACGAGGAGCCCGCTTCGAAGCGACCACTTTCACGGATTCCCACGTATGCACCTCGCCGTGCGCCGCGACGCCCGGAGCGCGCTCCGTGACGGCCGAGCAGATGGTCCCGGTCAGCACCTGGTGGCACCGGCTGCGTGAGGTGATCGACTGGCACCACCACAGGGAGGACGAGGTGCCGTGGCCCGAACTGCACCGTGGGATACCGGGGTTCGCCGAGGCCGCGCGCACCCTCGGCGACGACCACGGGCGACTCGATGACGCCAAGGACCGCGTCGACGAGGCCTTCGTACACGGTGCCCCGGCCGTCCTGATCCCCGCCGCCGACGCGTTCGGCACCATCCTGTGCCATCACCTTGCGGACCAGGAGCAACTGGCCTTCCCCGCCTTCGCGGAACTTGGCCCGCAGGCCTGTCTGTCCGTCGAACGCAGACTGCTGCGCACCGCGCCGCCGAAGGTCCTCACCCACCTGCCGCCGTGGATGCTCGACGAGGCGGACCTGACGACCGCAGGCCGGTTGGAGGCCACCGTGACGCCGCCCGTACGCCTGCTCGGCCGGACCGTAGTGCGCCGGCGCTACGAGCGGACGCCGGCCCCGGTCGTCCGGCTCGCCCAGGCGGCTCAGGTGTCCAACGACAAGGAGCCGCAGCGATGACCCACGCCTCTGCGCTCGCCGTGCCCCCGGTGTCCAAAGCCCCCGGCGCGGGAGGTGACCTCGCGCCCTACACCGCCACCATCGTCATGGGCATGAGCGCGGGCTTCTACTTCACCGCCGCCCGCACGCTGGAATGCACAACGGCCCTGGCCTGCCTCGGCCGGGTCCTGGCACTCTGGGCCCGTACCTGAGTCGGCGTCTGCTCCCGGCTGTTCCTCGACTCGGAGAGCAGGCGTCCCGTACCCCCAACTCCCGGAGGACGACATTGGACGCGATCACCGGCCTTCTCGAGGGGCCCAGGGCACGCGGCGCCTTCCTGCTGAAGTCCGTGTTCAACCCGCCGTGGGCGCTGCGGATCGAGGACCGGGCGCCGATCTCGGTGGTGACGATGGTGCACGGCGAAGCCTGGGTCAGGCCCGACCGCGCCGAGCCGGTCCGGCTGCGCCCCGGCGACGTGGCGGTGATGCGCGGGCCCGACCCGTACGTCGTCTCCGACGCGCTCGACACGGCGGTGCAGATCACCGTCGGTCCCGACCAGCGGTGCAACACCCCTGCCGGGGAGGACGTCACGGAGACGATGGCCCTCGGCCTGCGCACCTGGGGAGACGCGCTGGGCGAGGGTTCGGCGGTGATGCTCTCCGGCACCTACCTGGCGCCCAGCGAGATCGGCCGGCGCCTGCTGAGCACGCTGCCCGCCGCTGTCGTACGCCCCGCCGGAGAGGGCAACGACCCGCTGATCGGACTGCTCGCCGAGGAGATGGCCCGCGACGAGCCGGGCCAGGAACTCGTCCTGGACCGGCTGCTGGACCTGCTCCTGGTCAACGTACTACGCGGCTGGCTGGCCGATCCCGACTCCAGGGCACCGGCCTGGTACCGGGCCCAGAGCGATCCGGTCGTGGGTCCCGCACTGCGGCTGCTGCACGACAACCCCGCCCATTCGTGGACGGTCGAGTCGATCGCCCGCAAGGTCGGCGTCTCCCGGGCCCAGCTCGCCCGCCGCTTCACCGCTGTCGTGGGGGAGCCGCCGATGGCCTACCTCGCCGACTGGCGGCTCACCCTGGCCGCGGACCTGCTGCGCGAACCGGACACCACGGTGGCCATGGTGGCCCGCCAGGTCGGCTACAGCAGCGGCTTCGCCCTGAGCTCCGCCTTCAAACGAGTCCGCGGCCTCAGCCCCCAGGAATACCGAGCCCAGGCAGCGACAGGCACGACGGGGGCCTGAGCCTGGGGTTCAACCGTCCGACGTAGCCTCGCGCCACCGCCGGCTCCTCCTGAAGATCCTGTCCAGGACCGATCCAGCCGCGTGGCGCATCCGACGCCGCCTGCCTGGGCTCGCCATGAGCGCGCGTCGGCGTCCACCCACCATCGTCTCGACCAGAGCGAGGACGCACCAAAGACAGCCAATCCGTACCAGCAGGAGTACGGCCGGTTGGGCAGCGGCACCCCCACACCGCAGCGGCCGGCCGAGCGACCGAGCAGAATCGCCGGCCCGCTGCTCTCGTGTCGACCATCGCGGTGGGTCCTATGGCTGGTCTGTTCTTCACTTTCGACGTGTCGGTGATGCCCGGGCTGAACAGCACCAGTGACCGCGCCTTCGCCACCGCGATGTAGAACTTCAACAGTGTGCTCTCCCCGTCTCCTCTTCGGGCGCGGCGCCAGCACGGCAGCGGCCGGGGCCGCTGCCGTGCCGGTCGCCGGTCACGGCTCCAGGCGGCTGCGCAGGCCTGGCTGGAGGCGGTCGCCGTGGGCGGTGACCATGTCGTCGCACAGGCGCCAGATCTCCTCGACCGTCAGGGTCGCGGCCGTGGCCGGGTCCGTCATCGCGGCGTGTCTGATGTGCCGGGGCTCGTCCTCGATCGCCGCCCGCACCACCAGGTCGTTGGCGCTGAGGTAGGTGCGGTTGAGCGCCGCCAGCTGGGGCGGGAGGGAGCCGACGCGGGTGGGCTGGACGCCCAGCGAGTCCACCAGGCACGGCACTTCGACCACGCCGTGCGCGGGCAGGTTGTCGATCAGGCCGCGGTTGGGGATGTTGCCGTAGACCGTGCGCGGGGTGCCGGTGACCATGCTGTGGATGATCTGGGGCGCGTACTCCATCGTGCCCTCGACGGTGATCGGGGCCCCGGCGGCCAGTGCGTCGCGGGTCTTCTCGTAGGCGGCCACGTTCTCATCGACGATCTTGAGGTATTCCCCGATGGGCAGCCGTAGGCGTTCGACCTCGCTGGTGTGGTGCAGGTACCAGGGGACGTACTCGGAGGAGTGCTCGCTGGTCTCGGTCGGGTAGTGACCGAGCCTGCGGTACATGTCGACGCGGACCCTGCGCCGCAGCTGCTCGTCGGCGGCGATCAGCTCGTCCAGCTTCGGGTAGAGGTTCTGCCCCTGGTGCTCGAAGCGCAGCACCCACGCCTGGTGGTTGACGCCGGCCGCGTGGTAGCTGATCTCCTCGTAGGGGACCTTGACCAGGTCGGCGAGGTCGCGCATCGTCCAGTAGACCGAGTGGCACAGTCCCACCACCCGGGTCAGGCCGGTGGCCTGTGTCAGGTACTGGACGTTCATGGCCATGGGGTTGGTGTAGTTGAGCAGCCAGGCCTGCGGGCAGACCTCGGCGATGTCGCGGCCCAGCTCCTTGAGGAACGGGAAGGTACGCAGGGCGCGGAAGATGCCGCCGATGCCGAGGGTGTCGCCGATGGTCTGGCGCACACCGTAGCGGGCCGGTATCTCGAAGTCGGTGCGGGTGGCCTCGCCCATGCCGATCTGCACGATGTTGATGACGAAGTCGGCGTCCGCCAGGGCTTCGAGGCGGTCGGCGTGTGCGGTGATGGCGGGGCGGGCGCCGAGGGTGTCGGCGATGCGGACGGCGGCGGCGTGTGCGGTGGCCAGGCGCTTGGCGTCGATGTCGTGCAGCGCGATGTGCGCGGACTTCAGCTCGTCGAACGCGAGGAGGTCGGCGAGCAGTCCCTGGGTGAAGACGACGCTGCCGGCGCCGACGAAGACGATCTTGGGGGTGGTCATGCCGGGGTTTCCTCGGTCTCGGGAAGGCGGGTGAGGGCTTCGTCCCACGTGGGCTGTGCGGTCGTGCCGCCGTGGGCGCGGGTGGACAGGGCGCCGCAGACCGCGGCGAGGCGGAGCGCTTGCGGCAGGGGCATCTCGTGGAGGAGGCCGGCGATGAACCCGGCGTCGAAGCTGTCGCCGGCGCCCACCGCGTCGATTGGCTCGACCGGGATGCTCCGGGTGGTGAAGAGGTGTTCGCCGTCGTGGCACAGCGCGCCGTCGGCGCCGTTCTTGACGACGGTGACCGGGCCCCGGACGGCGAGTTGTGCGGCGGCCTCGGCCGGGTCGGTGGTGTCGAGGCGGGCCAGGTGCCGGGCCTCCGCGGCGTTGGGCAGCAGGAAGTCGGTGTGGGCCAGGACGGCGTCCAGGCCGGTGGGGTCCCACCGGCCGGCCGGGTCGTCGTTGGTGTCCAGGGAGATGGTGGCGCCGTGGTGGCGTGCGGTGCGCAGGAGTTCCGGGAGCGCGGTCGCGAGCTGTGGCATCAGGAAGTAGGAGGCGGAGTGGACATGCCGTGCGGCGCCCAGCAGTGCCGGCGGCACGTCGTCGGCCGTGGTCGCGGCCAGGGTGCCGGGGGCGGTGACGATAGCCCGGTCGTCGCCGCGGGTGAGCGCGACGGTGATGGGGGTGGCCCGGCTGGGGTCGAGCGTCAGCGCCTCGGTGTCGACGCCGTGGGCGGCGAGCCGGTCGCGCATGTAGCGGCCGGCGTCGTCGTTGCCCACCCGGCCGGCGAAGGCGACTCTGAGGCCGAGGTGCGCGGCCCCGCAGGCGACGATCGCGCCGGATCCCCCGATGGTGAGGGTGCCGGTGGGCACCAGTTGTTCGCGCTGGCCGAAGGCGAGCGGACCGTGGAGCGGGCCGATGATGACGTCGGGGTTGGCGTCACCGATGACGAGCAGGTCGAAGGTGTGCGGCATTGGGGAGTTTCCTGCCTGGGTGGGGTGTCGGGGCGGCGAACGGGGTCAGCCCTTGAGGCCGGTGGAGGTGATGGACTGGATGAACGCCTTCTGCGCGCCGAGGAAGGCGAGCAGGACCGGCAGCACGGTGATGACGTTCCCGGCCATCACGGCGGCCCACTGGGTGTGGTGCTGTCCCTGGAAGGTCGTCAGGCCGAGCTGGAGCGTGTACTGAGTGTCGTGGTTGATGGCGATCAGGGGCCAGGTCAGGTCGTTCCAGGTGCTCAGGAACGTGAGGACGGCGACCGTGCTGAGGGCGGGCCGGGACAGCGGGAGCACGATCCGCCACAGCACGCGCAGCCGTGAGCATCCGTCGATCCAGGCGGCCTCCTCCAACTCGCGGGGCAGGGAGAGGAAGAACTGGCGCAGGAGGAACACTGAGAAGGGCGTGACCAGGGAGGGCACGATCAGCGCGCCGAGGGTGTCGATGAGGCCGAGATGCTTCATGACCAGGAACGTGGGGATCATCGTCAGCTGGAACGGGATCGCCATCGTGGCCAGCATCAGGCCCAGCAGTAGCCGAGAGCCGGCGAACCGCATCCGGGCGAAGGCGTAGCCGCCGAGGGTGCCGAGCACGAGGTTCGCGGTGACGGTGACCAGGCTGACGAGGAAGGAGTTGGCCAACCAGCGGGGGAACATCGCGTTGCCCAGCACATAGCGGTAGCCGCCCAGGTCGAGGTGGGAGGGCCACAGCGCCGGCGGGAAGCGGTTGATCTCCGCGTTGCTCATCACCGAGCTGAGGGCCAGCCAGATCAGCGGTACCGCGAAGAGCAGGGCCATCGGCGCGAGCAGCAGGTGCCAGGGGCTGAGCGGCAGCCGTGGGCGGCGTCGCCGCGTGTCGGACCGAGTGGAGGGTGCTGCCTGCGCGGTGTCGGGTCGGGCGGAGACGGCGGTCATGCGGAGGCTCCCTGGAGGCGGCGGCGGACGACCTGGAGGATCAGGCCGATCAGTCCCAGGGCCACGGCCAGGACGTAGGCGGAGGCGGCCCCGTATCCGGCGGTGGCGTTCTTGAAGGCCTGCTCCCAGATGAAGTAGACGATCACCGTGGTGGAGCCGAGGGGTCCGCCCTTGGTGGTGACGTACACGAGGTCGAATGCCTGGAGGGACTGGATGGTCTGCCACAGCAGCAGGAAGACCGTGACGGGCCTGAGGGCGGGCAGGGTGACGTGGCGCAGGAGCTGGAGGCGGTCGGCGCCGTCCAGTCGGGCCGCCTCGATCAGCGAGGCCGGCACGTCTTGGAGCGCCGCGAGGTAGATGACCAGGCAGAAGCCCGTGCCGCTCCACAGGCTGACGGCGACGAGCAGGGGCAGTGCCTGGGACGGGTCGGTGAGGAAGCCCTGGGAGGGGATACCGAGGTGGTGCAGTACGGCGTTGGCCGCTCCGAACTCCGGGTCCAGGATGAAGGAGAACAGCACGCCCTGAGCGGTCGCGGAGACCACGAACGGGACGAAGTACAGCGTGCGGTAGAGGCCGACGAAGCGGATGCGCCGGTTGAGGGCGAGGGCGAGGAGTAGTCCGATCGCCATGCTCGCGGGCACGTACAGCGCGGTGTAGAGCAGGGTGTTGCGCAGGGCCTGGCTGAAGTGCGGGTCCTGGGCGAGGGCGCGGTAGTTGTCCAGGCCCACCCAACGGCTCGGTGTGACGAGGTCGTTGGCCTGGAAGGACAGCAGCAGCGACCAGATGATGGGCACCACGCTCAGACCGAGGATGATCAAGACGGCGGGCGAGACGAACGTCCATGCCAGGGCGCCTTCACCGGCGCGTCTGCGGCGCAGAGCACGCCGGTTGTCCGGGGGCTCGGACACGGTGATCGGGGTGGGCAGTCGTGACATGTAGGGGGCTCCTCAACGCGGGATGAGCAGTGCGGCGTTGGCGTCGGCGGCGCAGGCGCGCAGTGCCTTGGCGGGACTGCTTCGTCCCAGCAGCACGGCGACGACGGCCTGTCCGAGGGCCCGGGAGATCTGCGGGTAGGCGGCGTGGACGGGGCGTACCCGGGCAAAGTCCAGGGCCTTGGTGAACACCCTCAGGCCCTCGGTGCCGCTCTCCTTGCGTTGCCAGTCGGACAGGTCTCGGGTTTGTCGGCTGAGCGGCAGGCTGCCCGCCTCGATGTCCCAGCGCACGTCCTGTCCGGGTTGCATGAGCCAGCTGACGAACGCCTTGGCGGCCTTGGTGCGGGCGTCGCCGTTGTCGAACACTGTCCAGGTGTCGGGGCCGCTGATCGTCACCGGCCGGCCGGAGAAGCTGGGCAGCGGCACGACGTGGTAGTCGATCTCCGCCTGCTGGATGTCAGGCAGCTGCCAGGGACCAGTGAGGGCCATACCCATGCGGCCGGACATGAAGACCTGGTACATCTGCTCGCTGCCCGGCTTCGGGTCGACGTAGACGCTCTTGTCGCGGGCCAGCGCGGCCAGTACCTCCAGGGCGCGGGTCCCGGTGTCGCCGAATCCGATGTGCTTGCCGTCGTCGGCAACGACATCCCCGCCGAGGTCCCAGATCATGGGCCACAGCCGCCAAACGGTGTCCTCGTCACCGACGCCGGGCCAGCCGGTGCCGAAGCGGCCGCCGCCGGCGTCGGTGAGTGCCTTGGCGGTGGCGACGAAGTCGTCCCACCGCCAGCCCGTCTCGGGCAGCGGCAGACCGGCCTGCCGGAAGAGCTTCTTGTTGCAGACCACGGCGAGGGAGTCCAGCAGGGCGGGTGCGGCGCGCACGCGGCCGTTGACGGTGACGGCCTTGCGTGCCGGAACCCAGTAACTTGTCCAGGGCGTGGGGGCGCTTTTCACCGTGTCGGTGAGGTCGACGATCTGGGGGCTGCGGGCGACGCTCGCCAGGTCGGAGCCGAAGATGTAGGCGATGTCCGGGTAGGAGCCGGCGGCGAGGGCGGCGGTCACTTTCTGGAGCATCGCGTCGGCGAGAACTCCGCCGCCCAGTCGAACCCGGATGCGGGGGTGGCTGCGCATGAAGGAGGCGACCAGGGATTCCAGGGCCTTCTTGCCGGTGTCGGTCTGGCCGTGCCACATCTCGATGGTCACGGTGCCGTCGGCGCCGACACCGTCGTCGCGACCTGCCGCGCAGCCGGAGACCGCTGTGCCCGCGGCCGCTGCCGTGGCCAGGCCTGCGCCGGCGCGCAGCACGACACGGCGGCCGGGCCGCGCGCTGCGGGTGACCGCTTGCATGGGTACCTCCGGTTGGAGCGGTGGGACAGGTTTTGTCTGTGCGAGGGGTACGGCCGGTGTACGGCGTACTGGCCGAGGAGTGGTTGGACGGCCGGGGCAGTCCGGGTGCGCCGCCGTCCCGCGCCGGCCGAGTGTTCGTGGCGGGGGTGCTCAGCCCTGGGGTCGGGGCGCGGAGGAGGGTCGTCGTACCGCCGCGGGCCCGGCGGTACTTGCGCGGGGAGAGGGCGGCCGGGTGAGGGCGCCGCGGGCCCGGGGGGTCCGATCCGTACAGGCGGTGCGTCCCGGAGCGTTGGCTGTGCCCTGCCGTCCGCGGTGGGCCACGCGAGTACGGATCATGAACAGGCTCCAGAGCATGGTGGGCACGTCCCCGCCTCGGACGCCTGAGGGGTCCTGGCGACTCAGTCCGGACTCCTGACGCATGGTCAGCTACCGGCTGGGCGTACCTCTGACGCCGAGTGCCTCGAACGCGGCGTTGGCCAGGAGTTAAACGACCAGTTCGGGCAACTGTCAAGAGTTAGTTGCTTGGATCTGAGTGAAAAACCCGAGAAACGCGCATGATTGCGCATGGCGGCGCCTCGGGTGTCGGAAGAGGAGACCCGGAACGCGGCCTGTGGCGGTGGCGGCTCTCCCCGAGCCGCCACAGGCCGGCGCGCGGCCGCAGAGGACCTCGCCCCAGTCCTTGTCGTAGACACGAGCCTCTGCGGGCATCACCTGAATGTGGCGGGCGAGCCACTCGCGCTGTACCGGACAGCCGCGGCTGCGCCACGCTGGATGGGCGGGCTGCACGGCGCCCGTGCCGTTCCAGTCGGTGAACAAGGTGAGGCAGGTAAGGTGCCCATGGCCACCCTCGACATCCGCGACCCGCACTGTTCGGTCCACACCGACGCCGAGCCTCGCGAGATCCTTCATGGGGTCGACCTGACCGTACGCCAGGGCGAGACCCACGCCATCATGGGCCCCCACGGCTCCGGCAAGACCACCCCCGCCTACGCGCTCGCCGGGCACCCGAAATATCTGGTCACCTCCGCCAGCGTCACCCTGGACGGCGAGAACGTGCTCGCGACGAAGGTCGACGAACGAGCGCGGGCCGGGATCTTCCTCGCCATCCAGTACCCCGTCGAGGTTCCCGGCGTATCCATGACCAACTTCCTCGTGCGGTGGGACCGGAGATCCCCGCATTGTTGACCAGGACGTCCATGCCGCCGAGGGTGCGCACCGCGGCCTCGACGAAGTTTTCGACAGCGCGCCGGTCCGACACGTCGCAGACCGTCCCGGTGATGCAGGGATTGTCCTGAGTGATGCTGCCCTGGTGGGTTGCCGTGCCGGTGAGCAGGGTCAGCCAGCTCACTCCGGGAGTACCGCATGCGCCACGAACCCCTGCCGTCTCCACTGAGCGACATGAGGCCGACCGGGTGACGATGGACGTGTACTGACGTGACCACGCTGCTCACAGGAGGAGGTAGGTGCCATGACATCTCCTTCCGATTCCACATCTCCTTCCGAGTCGCCGGGCCCCGTTCCCACGCGCGGCACCGAGCAACAAGAGGGTCCCCTGGCCGCAGGCATGGCCGCCCTGGCGAACATGGGCTGGCAGATCCTGCTCACCATGGGCCTTGCCAGCATCGCCCTGGGCGTCGTCGCCTTGGTCTGGCCGGGCGCGACGCTGCGGGTCGCCGGCGTGCTCTTCGGCATCTATTTGCTGGTCACCGGTGTCTTCCAGCTGGCCGGCGCCTTCGGCACGCACGTGCCCGGGCATCTTCGCGTACTGCACTTCATCACCGGTGCGGTCTCCATCCTGCTGGGGCTGATCTCCTTCCGGGGCACCCTGGAGTCGATTCTGCTGCTCGCCCTGTGGATCGGCTTCAGCTGGCTGCTGCGCGGCACCACCGAGACAGCTGCGGCGGCCTCCGCCCAGGAGATGCCGGCGCGCGGCTGGCACGTGGCCTTCGGCATCATCGGATCGCTGGCGGGTGTCGTGATGATCATCATGCCGTTCGCCTCGATCGCGACACTCACCCTGGTCGTGGGCGTCATGGCCATAGTTCTGGGCCTGACCGAGATGGTCCGCGCCATCAGGACGCGCATCGAGATCGGCCATCTCGCTGCTGGCACGGCCACCCAGCGGCGGCCCCTGTTCCACGCCCGTCCGCACCCCCAGCACTGACCGACGGAGCCGAACCGGACGGCTGCCGCGTGAGAGGCGGGCGACAGTGCCAACGCTTCCCGATTCTCGATCCGCCCAGAGCCTCAAACGGGCTGGAGGCCCTGGGGGCTGCCGGGCCGTGCTCGACTGCCTCCGGGCCATGAGTCCGGCGGACGAGAGCTGAGCAACCGAACCAAGCCGGCCGCCACCGTTTCGAGTCCGCGGCGAACCTGCGGCCGTCTCAGTCCGGCAGTTGGGGCATGGCTCGTGTCCGCCCTCGTCATTGACCACGCTCCCCCAGCCCCGACACTCCTCACAGCCGCGGGCGCGGACCGGATCGGCCTGGGGATGCGTGGCGCCCGCGGCCCGCGACGAGGGCAGCGACGGCCTTCCGGGGCGAGGCCGACGACACCCGACGACCTTCTCGATGACCACGTCCTGGACCGGGCGGTCGTTGCGGGGGTTGGTCTCCGTCGTGGCGATGGTGTCGACGACGCGCCGGCCGGCCTCGTCGGCAACCTCGCCGAAGATGGTGTGCGTGCCGGTGAGCCAGGTGGTCGGCCCGACGGTGATGAAGAACTGGGAGCCGTTGGTGCCCGGTCCGCTGTTGGCCATGGCCAGCAGGTAGGGCCTGGTGAACGCCAGGTCCGGGTGGAACTTGTCTGCGAACTTGTACCCGGGGCCGCCGGTGCCGTTCCCCAGGCGGTCACCGCCCTGGATCATGAAGCCCCCGATGACCCGGTGGAAGACCGTACCGTCGTACAGCGGCTCCGAGCTCGGCTGTCCCGTGTTGGGATCGACACAGCATCCTCGGACACCACCTGCGCTCCGGCACACACGTCACCTGCACCGGCGGACGACCAGACGCACCCCATGGGCACGCGCGTGGTGCGCCTCGACGCCATGCTGGCAGGACACGCTCACACCCGGGACAACGACCACCAGGTGACGTTCTCCGAACGCTCGGATCCCCGCCACCGCAGCCTTCCAACGGCGCGGTAGGCGGGAATCGCCCTGTTCACGGGGACGAGGTCGTCAGAGTTCGGCTGCCGCTGTCAGGCCCTCCAGGACCGCTTCCTCCACGGTGCGGGGGGTGACGCAGTCCCCGGCGGTAAAGACTCGGTCGGCCGGGACGCCGAGGGCGACGGGGTCGAGGTCGTTGACCGGGTCGTGACCCTGTGCGAGGACGGTGCCCGCCACCCCTTCGAGCAGCACCGGCTCCTCGGTGAGGGTGTGCTGGAGGTACACGGTGTCGCTGTCGGCGCCGTAGAGCCGCACGTTGGGCACGATCTCGATCCGTGCCCGTGCCGCCTGAGTCAACATGGCGGCACGTACGTACTGCTGCAAGTGCTCGCCGGCCGCGAAGCCCGTGACGCACAGCGTCACCTTCCTTCGTTGGCTCGCGAGTTGGAGAGCGACGCCCAGGCCGATCCAGTCGCCGCGCCAGTCCGCCACCACGATCCGTCCGCGCGGCACCTCGCCGCCACGGATCACCGACCACGCATCGAGCACCACGGGATCGTCGATCAGCTCCAGCCGTGGGCGGCGGGGGCGCGCGCCGGTCGCGAGCACCACTGCGTCCGGCGCCGCGGCGGCAAGGGCTGGGCCGTCCATCCGTGAGCCCACGAGGATGCGGGCTCCCGCACGTCGGACCTCGCCCTCGAGGTTGGTGACCGCGCCGCCGAACTCGGCGCGGCCGGGCAGCAGTTGCGCGAGAAGCACCTGGCCGCCGACGCGTCGTCCCGCCTCGTGCAGTTCCACCTCGTGGCCCCGCGCTGCAGCCACGGCCGCGGCCTTCAGGCCGGCGGGTCCGCCGCCGACCACCAGCACCTTCTTGCGCCGTGTGATCGTCGGCAGCACTCCGAAGCGGCGCTCCCGGCCGGTCTCCGGGTGCTGGATGCAGGAGATCGGGTAGCCGAGCTGGAAGTGGCCGATGCAGGCCTGGTTGCAGCCGATGCAGGCGCGGATCTCCTCGGCGCGGTCGTCCGCGGCCTTGGCCGGCAGGTCCGGATCGCAGATCAGGGCCCTGGTCATCGCGCACACGTCCGCCTGACCACCTGCGACGATCTGCTCTGCTTCCTGCGGCTGGTTGATCCGCCCGGCCACCATCACGGGGACGCCGACGACGGCGCGCACCTTGGCGGCGAGCGGCGCGGTGTAGCCGGCGGGCTGGAACATGGGCGGGGCGATGTGCTGGGCCCCGGACAAGCTGGACGAGCTACCCGCACACACCGAGACATAGTCGACGAGTCCCTCGGCGTCGAGCTCGGCGACGGACTGAAGTACCAGCTCGCTACTGAGGCCGTCATGGCTCAGCTCGTCGCCGGAAATGCGCAGTCCGACCACGAAGTCGTCTCCTGCCTCCTTCCGTGCGCTGCGCAGCGCCGCGCGCAGGAACCGTATACGGCCCTGCCGGTCGCCGCCCCAGCCGTCGTTGCGGACGTTCACCTCAGGGTTGAGGAACTGCGCCGGCAGGTAGCCGTGGCTGGCGACGATCTCTACGCCGTCGAGCCCGGCCTGGCGCAATCGGCGGGCTGCCTGGCCGTAACCGTCGAGGACTTCGCGGATCTCGGCCTCGGTCATGGCGCGCGGCATGACGTGAAAACGCTCGCTCGGCATTGCGGAGGGCGCCCAGGCGACCGGTGCGCTGCCGTCCTTGGACTCCAGGATCTCCCGGCCGGGATGGAAGAGCTGGCCGAAGACTTTCGCTCCGTGCCGGTGCACCGCCTGCGCGAGCCTGGCATAGCCGGGGACACAGTCGTCGTCGGTGGCCATGAGCACGTGGGTGGTGTAGCGGGCAGACTCGTGCACGCCCGAGACCTGGAGCACGATCAGGCCCACGCCGCCTTTCGCGCGGGCTTCGTGGTAGGCGATCAGCTCCTCGGTGACCTCGCCGTCCCTGACCAGGACCGTGTCGTGGCCCGAGGACAGGATCCGGTTGCGTACTGTCAACTTGCCTATTCGCAGCGGGCTGAACAGGTGCGGGAACCGCACTCCCATGGAATGTCCTCTCCGAAACCTAGGCGCATACGCCGAGCAGGACGCGCGCGGTGCCGAGCATCATCTCGGCGTAACGTTCGGCGCTGAGCCCGGATCCGGACGCCACAGCCATTTCGCAGCCGTCGACCAGGGCCACCAGCGACCCGATGGCCAGGTCGGCCGGGACGGCGGGGTCGAACTCCATATTCCGCACGCCTTGGTGGACGATCTCGCCAATCAGCGCCTGCCACTCGGCGTGGACCCGGTGCACGCCCTCGCGCAGCTCCTCGCGGCGGGAGGCGCTCGCGCAGAACTCGGTCCAGGTGGCGCAGCGCCGGTTCAGTGTGGGATCGGTGGTGAGTGCCGTGACGAGCAGTTCGAAGCGGCGCCAGGCACTGATCGCGTCCGCGGCCGCCGCCCGCCAGCGTTCGATCAGATCGTCGATCGACCAGGCGAAGGCCTCACGGAAGAGGGTGTCACGGGTCTCGAAGTAGTGCTGCAGCGCGCCGATGGACACACCGGAGGTCGTGGCGACGTCGCGCAACCGGCCTGCGTCAAAGCCCCGTTCAGCCAGTACCTCGGCGGCCGCGCGCAGGATGCGCTCCCTCTGCTCGTCCATTGCCGCTCCCGTTGCTCAAGCTCTCGCCGTCCCGCCTTGAGCGTTCATTAATAACGTATTATTGCTCTTCTGAACAGACAACGTGGCTTGGTCGGCCAAGACGGCCCTGACTGGCTTCTCGCTGAGGTCTGGGCAGGGCGGGGGTGGTGTTGAATATGGCCCCATGAGCGAGAGCGGGCGTGCGGCGAGCCGGACGGCGGTGCTGGTCTGCCAAGGGCGGGCGGCCGCGGATGGGAGGGCTGCCACAGGCCAGTTCGCGGATCCGGTGGCGGTGGAGCTGCTGTGCGTCGCGGAACGTACGCCCGTGGACCAGGTACGCGCGAACACTCCGCCGAAGGGCTGGCAGGAGCGCACCGTGTACGAGAGTGTGCGGGCGTGCGCCGAGGTGGTCGTGCCGCGGACGGTCGGGATCGACAGGGCACTGCGCGACCGCGTGACAGGCCAGCTCGTGATCCTCGGCGCCGGCCTGGACACGCAGGCGTGGCGGCTGCCTGTGCTCGCGCAGACAGATGTGTGGGAGGTCGACCATCCGGCCTCCCAGCAAGACAAGCGCGCCCGTCTCGCCGAGGCCGCGCCAGCGCTCCGAGGACCGGACGAGGGCAATCTCCACGCCGCCGAGCTACCGGCCGTCGCCCGTTCCGTGCGGTTCACGCCGGTCGATTTCGCCGTCGACGATCTCGGTGCGGCGTTGGATGCCGCCGGGGCGTCGAGGCGGATGATGTTGATCGCGGTGGCAGCGAGGACGTTGCCGAGATGGGTTTTGGCCAGCCTGGTGTAGCGGGTGCGGCGGATGACGGTGCGGTGGACGGCTTGGGAGATGGTGCCGTCGACGCCTGCCCGGGTGTCGTACCGCTTCTTCCACTTCTCGGTTTGCCGTTCCTGGCGGCGCAGGCCGAGTACTTCCTGCTGCTCGCGGGGCGTGCAGGGTGCCGCACTCGCCGCACGTCCACTCCCGGACGTGCAGGGGCTTGGGCCGTCCCGGAATCCGCAGGCCGAGCAGACCTGAGAGGACGGGAAGGTCCGGTCCACCTTGGCGAAGGTGCGGCCGTGCATGACTGCCTTGTACTCCAGCATGCCGACGAACGCGGACCATCCCGCGTCGTGCACGGATTTGGCGAGCCGGGTGCAGCCGAGTCTGGACACCGCGGGTTCTTCCACGTACACCGCTTGGTTGCCGTTGGTGGTGCGGGTGTCGGCGTGCAGTGCCTGCTCGGAGCGGCCCTTCGGGCGTCGGGTCGGCACGTGGATCCCGATGCCGGCGCCCAGGTAGCCCTTGTCTGCGAGGGTGGGCAGGCCGTCGGTGGCGGCCTGGTAGAGGGCCGGGAGGACGTGCATGCGGGCGGCGGTGCCGTACACCGCTGACCCGGCCCCGGTCAGTCCATGGTTCAGGCTCTGCCGAAGCAGCCGGCGCGCCCTATGACGGCAGAAGCGGTCCGTGACCGGCGGGGCGGGGTTCCTGGGCGGGCGTCAGGCGCGGTGGGTGATGCGGCCGTTCGACATGGTGAGCGGGACCGGGGTCTGTGCGAGTTCGTCCGACGGGGTGGTGAGCGGGGCCAGGGCGAACGCGGTGAGATCGGCTCGCAGGCCGCGCGCGATGCGTCCGGCGCGGTCGGCTTCGCCTGCCGCGATCGCGGCGTGGGTGGTGTAACCCTCGAGCGCCATGAGCGGGGTGAGCGCCTGCTCCGGGCAAACGGGTGTGATGTCGGTGCCGGGGCGGCGGCGCAGTTGGGCGTAGGCGAGGATCTCGCGGGCGTCGAAGTGGGCGATCGGCCAGTCGGAGCCGAGGGCCAGCACCACGCCGGTGTCGCGCAGGGTACGGCAGATCCAGGCCCGCTGGGCGCGCTCGGCTCCGACCCTTGTGGACCACTCGTCGGTGTGGTCCGCCCGGGTGTAGGCGGAATGGGTCGGCTGCATCGATGCGATGACACCCAACTCGGCGAAATGGGACGCTTGTTCGTGGGGAAGCGTCTCGATGTGCTCGACTCGGTGCCGCATCCGGCCGTCGGCGCCGAGAGCGGCGACGGTGTCGAGGACGTGGCGCACGCCCGCGTCACCGATGGCGTGGGTGGCGGTGCGGACCCCCGCTGCGTGCAGGTGGTGGACGGCCGCGGTGTAGTCGGCGGGGTCGAGCCAAAGCGCCTCGTTGCTCTGGCCGTGGCAGTCGGGGTGCTCCAGCCATGCGGAGCCGCCCTCTACGGTGCCGTCGATGAAGAACTTGACGCCGCCGACCAGCCAGTTGCGTCCGGCCGTGGCCTGCAGGGCGACCAGCTCGTCCAGGCCGTCCTTGTCGATACCGGGCATGCACCATGGGTGCAGTCGCAGCCGCAGCGGGACCTGCCCGTGGCGGTCCTCGACGGCGCGCAGCAGATCGAGGACATCGCCACCGGCGTCCATCACATGCGCACCTGTCAGACCGGATGCGGCCATGTCGGACAGCAGCGCGTGGAGCGCGTCACGGCGCTCGTTGAAGGGCCGCCTCGGCATCACGGCGACGACCAGGTCCATTGCGGCATGCTCGATCAGGTGCCCGCTGGGGATGCCGTCGGGGTCGCAGACCACGGTGGCACGCTGGGCGAAGGAGCGGGGCCCGGTCACGCCGGCGGCACGCAGGGCCGCGCCGCTGGCCAGCGCGGAGTGGCCGTCGTAGAGGCGGATGAAGACGGGGGTGTCGGGGCCCAGGGCGGCCTCGAGCATGTCGCGGTGGATCGGGCGGCCGCCGAAGACGTTGTGGTCCAGTCCCCACCCGAGGATCCAGCCGTCGACGCGCTCGGCGGAGGTGAGTGCGGCGCGCAGCCCGTCGAGGTCGCGCACTCCGGACAGGTCGACTCCGGTGGCGAGGTCAAGGCCGAGCGCGGGGTGGCTGTGCCCGTCGACGAGCCCGGGAACCACGGTGGCGTCGCCGAGGTCCACCACCTCGGTGCCCGGTCCGCGCCAGTACCGTGCCTCGGCCTTGTCGCCCACCGCGGTGATCAACCCGTCCCGGACGGCCACGGCGGTGGCCTGCGGCTGACCGGGGTCGAGGGTGTGGACGCGGGAGGCGAGGACGATGACATCCGGAGCGACGGACATGGGCTCTTCCTAAGGGGCAGTACGAGTGGGGAAGTGAACGCGGGCCGTTCGGAGCCGGCCCGCGACGAGCGGTGTCAGGGCGCGGTCGGCAGCACGGAGGTTGCGGCCTCCGCGTTCTCGATGCCGGCACGGACGTCGGCGTCTTCGGCCGGGTCTGTGGCGAAGGCGGCGTAGATGTGCGGCCGGCGCGAGCGGATGCGCAGGGCGTAGCCGAGCCCGGCCGCGAAGACCGCCGGGATCAACAGGAGGAGAACGAGGTTGACGGTGTCGGAGGCCCCGGTCAGCAGGTCGATGTGGGCAATGACGAGGCAGAGCGCAGCGCCCAGCAGCAGTGTGGCCAGGGCCGGGGCGACAACGGTGCGCATGGCGCCTTCGCTGTGTGTGATGCGGCGGAAGAAGAAGGGCACCGCGAGCGCGGCCAGCAGTTGCAGCGTGATCAGACCGAGAACGCCCGGGGTGTTCACCCACAGCAGGAGTTGCGTGTACGGATCGGCTCCAGCGGCGGCGAAAGCGGCCACCACGACGACGGCGAGCACGGTCTGCGCGATGCCGGCGACGTAGGGGGAGCGGTGCCGTGGGTGGACCCGGCCGAGCGGGCGGGGCAGCACGCCCTCCTCCGCCATGGCCAGGCCGTAGCTGTTCGTTGCGTTGTGGAAGGCCAGCAACGAGGCGATCAGGCTGGTCACGATCATCACGTGCATGGCGTCGGCGGCCCAGGGGCCGACATAGGTGGTGATCGCGGAGAAGAACAGCCCCGTCGGGTCTTTGGCCGCGGTCGCGATGACCTGCTTGTCTCCGAAGGCCTGGATGATCATCCACACGATGAAGGTGTAGAACAGGCCGAGGAAGGCGACAGCTGCGTAGGTGGCACGAGGGATGGTCCGGTCGGGGTTTCTCGCCTCTCGGCGGTAGATGACCGTGGACTCGAAGCCGGTGAAGGCGGCGAAGGCCATGGCCAGCACGCCGGGCATGCCACCGGTGGTCAGGTTCCCTGGGGTGAAGGAGTGCAGGGACAGGCCGTGCGCGCCGCCCCGGGCCAGCACCGCGATGGCGAGCAGGACCAGGATGGCGGTCTCCCCCAGCAGCAGCACGCCCAGCACCTTGGCGCCGAAGTCGATGGAGCGGTAGCCGCCGTACCAGATGACCACGATGCCGAGCAGGGCAAGCACCGGCCAGGGCACGTCGACGCCGAAGAGCGACAGCAACGTGTCGTGTGTCGCCGAGCCGAGCAGGCCGTACACACCGATGTTCATGGCGAGGTAGCCGAGCAGGGCGAGCAGTGCCGCGCCGAAACCGGCAGGGCGGCCCAGCCCCCGGGAGATGTAGGCGTAGAAGCCGCCGCCGTTGCGCACATGGCGGCTCATGGTGGTGAAGCCCACGGCGAAGATCGTCAGGGTGATACCGGCCACCAGGTACCCCGCGGGCGCGCCGATGCCGCCGATGAGCAGACCCAACGGCGCCACTCCGGCCATGACCGTGAGCGGCGCCGCGGCGGAGACAACGAAGAAGGCGATGTCGGCGGTACTGAGCGTGCCGGAACGCAGGGTGGGTGCCGGGGCCGCGGCCCGCGCGGGGGTGGTTGTCATGAGGGTGCCCTTCTGCGGCGGCCGGTGCGGGTCCGGTGCTCCGAGCCATAAACCTAAAGGTTGATGGTTTCGGCACTGTAGCCCCCGCGACTACCCTCCGAGAAGACCCTTTTTTTCTGATCATGAGAGGACCGGCGATGCCGCGGCCCAGTAAGGCCCTTCTCGACAGGGACCGAATCGGCGCAACGGCACTGGCGCTGGTCGATGCCCACGGCGACTTCAGCGTGCCCCAGATCGCCCGGGCCCTCGGAGTGCAGACCGCGTCCGTCTACCACCATGTGGACGGGCGCGCCGGAATCGTCGAGCTGCTCCGGAGCCGTATCGCCGAGACGATCGACGCCTCCACGCTCGAACTGCGCCCCTGGGATCGCGCGCTGGAGGCATGGGCCCGGTCCTACCGTGCCGCCTTCGCCGAACACCCCCG
Organism: Streptomyces sp. NPDC004721; assembly: GCF_053601495.1. NCBI lineage: Bacteria > Bacillati > Actinomycetota > Actinomycetes > Kitasatosporales > Streptomycetaceae > Streptomyces > Streptomyces sp. NPDC004721. Next base: position 994 of record NZ_JBSGBZ010000071.1, on the reverse strand, counting down.
CTCGATCCCGCTGCTGACGGCCTCTCAGGTCACCGCGCCCGAGGTACTGGCGCACTACGAGCAGGCCGTGGGAGTGCTGATCGAGGCCGGCTTCGCGGTGGCGGACGTATTGCCGGTGATCACCGCTCTGGACAACCTGGTGCTGGGCTCGGCGCTGGATCTCGCCGCGCCGGAGAGCATGTGGCAGCCTGCTCCGGACGGATCGACTCCCCTGCTCGAGCGTGCGCTTGCCGCCGTCGGCAGCGGGCGCCGTGCCGACGCGGCGTTCGATCTGACCCTCGCCGGCTTCCTTGACCATGTCCGCGGCCTCGCGGCGTCCGCAGGTCCCGTCTGACGCCGAGGCGCAGCCCGAGGCCGCCGCGGAAGCGACGGCAAAGAGCCGGAAGCGAACGTCCCGGCAAACGCCCCCAGGGCGGTGGCGGCGGCGAGGAATCCGCTCAGCTCGCAGGAGTCCGTGGCGCGCAGGACCAGTTGGCCGCATGAGGCGTTCGTGGTCTACGACCGGCCGTCCTGGCAGTGCCCGTTCGATCCGGCCGACGGCTTCCGGTACACCGCCGACGGAACTCCGGCGTGCGTGCATCCGCACAAGGTGGGGCTGGAGGCGGACCCGATCGTGCCCCCGCCGAAGCCCGTCGACGACTTGGCGCCGGACGTTACGCCGCGGCGGCGGAGAGGATGCCTTCCCTCCTCGGCCGGTGACGCCAACGGCCGCGTGGACCTCATCGAGGACCTGGCAGCGGCGCTCGGCCTCAATCGCGCACCGCGACCGGTCCAGCTCCCCCGAGCCCCGAGTTCGTCGAGGATGACCCGGTAGAGCCTGGCCCAGACCGTTCCTAGAGACTGAGCGGGAGTGAGTCCTGTTGCCAGAACTCGTGCTCAGCCGAACACCCCGAACGGTCTTGGGTGTTCTGGTCCACCGCGTTCGCTCCGCGTCCGGCGCGCACGGATCCTGTCCGTGGTCCGGGGACGTGGGGGCGGTTTCCCTCGCTCCCTT
>NZ_JBSGBZ010000070.1:0-35975 GCF_053601495.1 Streptomyces sp. NPDC004721 | reverse complement strand
TTCGAGGCAGAGCTGGTGGAGTTCAACGGCGAGGCCAGCCATGTCCACCTGCTCGTGAACTTCCCGCCGAAGGTCGCCGTCTCGAAGCTGGTGAATTCCCTCAAGGGCGTGTCCTCGCGCAGGCTCCGCCAGGAGTTCCCCGAGCTCGTCCAGCACTACTGGCGGGCACAGCGCCTGTGGTCCGGGTCGTACTTCGCCGGGTCGGTCGGCGGTGCGCCGCTCAGCATCGTGAAGCAGTACATCGAGCAGCAGAACCAGCCGCTCTGACCCGCGCTGAGATGAACAGTGCAGATCCGTACACACAGCTGAGGCCAGAGCGGGCCAAAGATTCGCTTCACCACCGGGCTGAAGCCCAATGCACTGCGAATAGACCCGGTAGCGCAGGACGGTGAACTGGGCTTCCACTCGGCCAGGCGACGCCAGCAGGTCACCGCTACGCGGCTCGTAACCGAAGCCGGCGAACCTGGAGCCGATACGCCCCTGGCGGCCACAAGTGGTGACCGCCGGCCCGAGGCCGAGCCCGTGGCGAGTCTGTCGGCGGAGACGGAGTAGCTGCGAGTGGGCGAGGGAGCGGCCGACGGGAGGGTCAGCGACGTGACACGTACGCCGTCCTTGCCCGGATCGTCGATCCGCATGCCGCCGCCTTGAGACGCGGCCGCGTCGGCACCGGTGTTCCCGGCACCCGCGTGCTCCGCACCGCAGGCCGTGAGCAGCAGAGCGGTTGCAGCGAGCCAGTTGAAGGGGAACAAGTCTGGGCATGCGGTCACCTCATCAAGGCCCGAACCATACGTGTGCGATGGAGATCACAGTTCCGGTCACAGGGGTGTCACAGGTGGGGGCGGAAAGATACGGCTCCCCGACACGTCGCAGCCGTCCGGCCCGCCGTGGACCGGCCAGCACCGCCAGTGGACCGCATCACGCCGAAGCCGATGCGGCCCACGGCCGCGTCAACCGGTTGTCCGGATGTCCGTGCGCGGTGCCCCCGTTCCGAGGTCCCGGGAACGATTCGCACACACCCGGGGACCGGGTCAGCAGTACAGGTTGGCGCCCGCCGACACACCCAGGATCTGCGTGAACTGCTGGTACGTGGTCACACGGCTCTGCACCTGGGCGGGGTTCCTGCCGTCGCACTCGAGGGAACCGTTGATGGAACGGATCGTCTGACCGAAGCCCGCGCCGTTGACCATGGCGTCGTGCGGGGTCATGGTGCCGGGGCCGGACTGGGTGTTCCAGTACCAGAGGCCCGTCTTCCACGCCACGGCAGCGTCGGTCTGCACCAGCGACGGGTTGTTGAGCAGGTCGATGCCGAGCGCATCACCTGCGGCCTTGTAGTTGAAGTTCCAGCTGAGCTGGATGGGGCCGCGCCCGTAATAGGCCGACTGGCCGGCCGGGCAGCCGTACGGCTGGCTCCAGTCGCAGTAGTTCGGATAGTTGGCGGTGTTCTGCTCGACGACGTAAACCAGTCCGCCCGTCTCGTGGCTGACGTTGGCGAGGAAAGCGGCTGCCTCCTGCTTCTTGGCCTCGTCGCCGCCGGTGGTGGCGAAGCCGGGGTAGGAGCTGAGCGCGGCGACAAGACCGCTGTAGGTGTAGAAGCCGTTGCGGTTCGGGAACATCTGGTTGAACTGGGCCTCGGAGACAACGAAGTTGCCGACGGACGTGCCGCTGTCACAGTTGTACGGTTCCCAGTACCAAGTGCTGATGACCGGGTCGTAGCCCGGGTTGTCATGCTCGGCGATGTACGCCTTGCCGTCCGTGTAGCGGACGATGTCACCGGTGGCATACGCCTTGCCGGCCACCCAGCTCGGGTAGCTCGAACAGGTGGCGGCGGACGCGCTGCTGGTCGGCACCAGCACCGGTACGGCGGCGGAGAGGGCGAGCGCGGCCACGACCGCGGAGATTCGACGCCTCGACACGGAATCAACTCCTTGACGGAGAAGGGTCGTACCCGGCGCAGGCAGGACGGAGCGAGCCTTGTGCGCGTGCCGGCGGAGCCGGACGGGGCGCGGGGCCGACCGTGGTGGGGGGGTTGAGACACACTCAATCGCATTGGTCTGTACCAGTCAAGGCGCAGGCTGATCAGCGGCGAAGGAATGGCCGGAGGGAGGCCCGGTCAACCGAGCTGAAACGGGGACATCTTGGGCGGTGAGGCCGGAGAGTCGGCCCCTTCAGCGTGCCGCGCCCCGGCTGCGTGCTGGTGAGCGCGCACCACCGTGGAATCGACGCCGACCGTCCAGTCCTCGGCCTCAGTCTCATCGCAGCCGGCACACGATCCGTCCAGGAACCGCTCTCAGGTCCCGTCCAGCGGCCAGCGCCGATGCCGGTTGCAGACTGTCTTCCACTTCCCATCACACGCCGGCAGGTCACGCCACGCACAGGACGTCCGTGTCCGGAAGGCCACGGGCACGCTCTAGTGGAGGCGGGCCAGCAAGTGGGCGTCGAGGAAGCCCCTCTCGGAGGCCGGATCGTGGAGCAGCCGGGCGAACGTGACGAGCCCGGCCCCGGTCAGCAGTTCGGCGAACCGGTCCACCGGCCAGCTATAGGCGGGCGTCACCTTGTGGTCGAAGCGGACCGGCTCCGGTCCGTCGGTCGCGAAGAACGAGACCAGGAGCAGGCCCCCTGGTGCCAGGACACGTACCTGCTCGGCGAGCAGCGCGGGCAATTCCCCAGGCGGGGTATGGATAATCGAGTAGTGGGCCAGCACGCCGCCGAGCGCGCCGTCCTCGACCGGCAGGGCCTCCATCCGCGCCTCGTCAAACCGCAGCGCCGGATGGGCCCGCCGGGCGTGGTCGACCATGCCCGGGGAGAGGTCGAGCCCGAAGGCGTCCAGCCCCAGGTCGTGCAGCATGGCCGTCAGATGTCCTGGCCCGCACCCGACGTCGGCTGCCCGCGGGTTCCCCGTCCCGCGCACCAGCTCGGCGAAGGTGCCGATCATGTTCCGCGAGAACGGGTGTGTCTCCAACCGATCAGCGAACATCGACGCATACAGCTCGACGACCCCGTCGTAGGCCGCCCTGGTCTCGTCCTGGTGCTCCATCACGGGAAGGGAAGCTAACACTCGCGCACGTCCGCAGCTTCTCCGGGCCCCGTGCCGAGTACGCGTGTCTGACCGCACGCGGCGATACGTTGTTCGAGTGGTCGGCCGGTGCTGGCTGTGGATGTCTCACCGTGGCGGCTTCGTCCGGACGCCAACACGTGTCCTGACCGGGCCTTTTGCCGCACGTTCGACCGGGGCGAGGGCAAGCATCAGATGGTCCCGGGCTGACCGTACTCGGTGGTTGCCGCGCTGAGCTGTCAGTTCGTTGATCGGGGCTGTCGTTGGATTGCCGCCCTCCTATCGTGAAGGTGGCAGGGATGGCCATGATTCGGGCGGCAGCGGTGGCGGGGGCGAAGGGGGCGGGGGCGGAGGCGGCTCCCACGCCGGCAGCACCGGGCCGCCCGCGCGCAGGCGTGCGATGGTCAGTTCGGCCCTGCGGCGTGCGAGCGGCGTGTCGTCGCGTTCGAAGCGATAGCGGATGAGGGTACGGCCGATGACCTCGGTGGACAGCAGCCGGTAGCCGAGCGCGTGGGCGATCGCCACGACGTTGCGCGTAAAGGCATTCTCCAAGGCGCCGAGCGTCAGCTCGATCCGGCCCCGGCCGTCGAAGAGGGCTACGATCTCCTCGGCCTTCACTTGCCCCACCCTCCCCAGAAAGACCGTCAGCCCCGCACAGAGTACGGGGCCGACGAGGCTACGGGAACGGCTCAGCCCACGCGCCGGGCCCCGGCGCCGGCGGGCGGTCATCACCTCATGTCACGCCGCCTGGCCCGGCGGCACCGCCGTTCCGAGGCGGCCCCCGCCGCTCTCGTGGCCGCCGTCTGAAGAAGCCGCCGCTGTCGTTCGGGGACCCGTCCATCGACGCCCAACCGAACGGCAAAGCCAACTTGGCCGATTCCCCGGGTCGGTCGACTTCCCAGAGGTCCCTGGTCGCGGTCACCCACCCCAGCTCCCGTTTCCGTCGTGCCACCCCACCCGTCAGAATGCGCGACGCGCCGGTCCGGATCGACGGTGTGATCGATGCGATCGAAGGGGATGAGAAGGCCGCTTAGGCTCGACCCGTGCCCCGGCCAGGCGAGACTGCCGGGGCACGGCGGAGGGGGGAAGCGTCAGGTCACGGTGACGGCGACGACAGGCGGGTGCCTGTGTGGGCGCGGACCGCCTCGACGGCTTCCCACTGCTCGGTGGTCAGGTAGGCCAGGGCGGCCGGGAAGACGCCGTCCTGCTCCTTGAGGATGTGGTGACGCAGCAAGTCGAGCGTCTCGATCAACCGCCGCGGCCAGGTGGGATCGGCCAGGAACGGTCCGTCCGCCTCCGCCAGCACGGCGTCGATGCGCCGGTGCTCGTCTTGGAGTTCGGCCATCTGCTCGGGAAAGTCGGCGGCCAGGGCCGGGAACAGACCGTGCTCCTCGACCTGGGTGTGCGGGCCGAGCAGGGCGGCGATCTCGCGGGCGACCTCCGCCATGCGAGCGACGTTGCCGCCGCCGTGGGCGTCGCGGACATGGCTGATGAGCGTCACGACCCTCTCATGCTCCTGGGTCAGCTCGTCGATCGCTTCCAGCACCTGGCAGCCGCAGTACTCGCATATGGTGTCGCTGTCCTTCCTGCTCAGTTCGCATGGGGTGCGGGAACCCGGCGGGTGACCGACTGGCGTACGCCGGTGCCGGTGAGGGTGAGCGCCGCGGCCGCCACCGCCGCGAGCAGGGCCAGGCCGAGGGCGTAGGAGCCGTAAGCGCCGTACAGCGAGCCCATGACCAGCGGCGGGATGAAACCGCCGAGGCCGCCGGCCGCGCCGACGACGCCGGTGACCGAGCCGACCTTGTTCGCCGGGGCGATGAGCGCGACCAAGGCGAAGACCGCGCCGCTGCCCGCGCCGAGTGCGGCGGCCAGCGTGAGGAAGGCGATCGTGCCGATCGGTGCCAGGCCTGGGGTGAACGCCTGGACGAAGGCTCCGGCGAGGACCACGGTCAAGGACACGGCCAGGACCCGCACCGGGCCGATGCGGTCCGACAGCCAGCCGCCGATCGGGCGCAGCGCGACCGCGAACAGGACGAAGCCGGCCATCCGGTTGGCCGCGTCCGTCTGGGCCAGGCCGTAGCCGGTCTTCAGGTAGGCGGGCAGGTAGACGGAGAAGGCGACGTAGCCACCGAAGGCCACCGCGTACAGGGCGGATGCCTGCCAGGTGATCCCGAGCCTCAGGGTGGTGGCCAGCCGGCCGGCCAGCGGTTCGGTGGGCACCGTGCGGCCGGGCGCGTCCCGCAGTACCAGGGCCGCCACCACCGCGTAGACCGCCAGCACGGCGGCGGTGATCAGGAAGGGATTGGCCATGCCGTGCGCCTTCACCAGCTTGACCGTGGTGAGCGCACTGATCGCGGTGCCACCCATGCCGGCCCCGAAGATCCCGATGGCGAGCCCGCGCCGCTCGGGCGGGAACCAGGCGTTGACGAAGGGCACACCGACGGCGAACGCGGTGCCGCCGATGCCGAGGAAGAATCCTCCCGTCAGCAGGGCGGTGAGCGAGGAGTGTCCGGCCAGGCCGAGGTAGAGCACGGGCACGACGGTGGCCGCCGAGACGAAGGGGAACATCACGCGCCCGCCGAAGCGGTCGGTCAGCGCGCCCACCGGGATCCGGCCCAATGAGCCGACCACCACCGGCACCGCCACCAGCAGCGACTGCTGGAACGAGGTCAGACGCAGGCTGTCCTTGAAGTGCGGGCCGAGCGGGCTGAGCAGGACCCACGCCCAGAAGTTGACGGCGAAGCCCACCGTGGCCAGTGCCAGCATCAGCCACGCCCGGCCGGACACGGACACGGACACGGGCATGGGCACGGGCACGGGCACGGCTGTTGCCTCGTTCTGCTTCCTCGACGGCTGAAGCACCGTCAGCCCGTCCCTTCGCGTCGCAGTGGTGTGGCCCCGGCTGTGGGTCCAGGGCGGCAGGCCATCCGGCGGCGTGGTGCGTGCCGCCGGTCCAACGCCACTATCCGCGTGCGGAGTTCTCCACGGGTCGGGCCGTCCGGCCTCATCACCCGGTCCGGCGGTCCCGATTCACCGTCCGGCCGGGCCGCGAGGTCGCGTATGCCGGTTGCCCACACGTCCCGGCCGAAACACCGGACCAGTGGACGGGAGCCGTCCGGCACATCACAGGCGCGGGAAGCCCGGACTGACGGTGCGGGAGGTCCACAGCGGGGCCACCTGGGCGTGGGGTTCGAAGTGGAGGGCGGCTCACGTGACGGGCAGGGCCGCGGCGACTTGTCGGCGGAGCTCGTATGCCGCTCACCGCGGTCTCCGTAGAGGATGGGTACGCATCGTGCGTCCGGCCGCCCGCGAGTCAGGGCAGACGTGGCGGGCGGCCGGACGGTGACCGGTCCGGCCCGTGCGCGGCTCCCGCCACGGGGGACGGCGGTGGAGACGGCCGCGCGGGCGCTTTGCACGGTCGTACACGGGATACCTCCGGATCGGTCGACAGCCAGCATCCGGCATCAGGCGGCTCTGGGGCAGCGGCCGAAGAGCCCACGGACATGGGCCGACTGTCCCTCGTTCCAGTGATCACGACTCAAGGGGCGGCCGCCGGCCTGCTCGGCGATGGCGGCGGCCGCCTGCCCGGAGACGGGTGAGTCCGTCAACGACGGTGCGGGTGCGCGCCCAGGGCGTCCGCCGTGGCCACCAGTGCCGCGCCGAGGCCGGTCAGCACGCCGCCCAGGCCCATGACCAGCGTGGTGAGGTGCCAGGCCTGGTAGGCGGACAACAGCGAGCCGCGCAGCGTTTCGCCCATGAAGGCGGTCTGGCGCAGCTCGGCGAGTTTCTCGTCGTCGTTCCCCGCGGCGTACAGCTCTTCGGTGATCTCGGCATAGGTACGGCCGCCGGTCGCCTTGGCGACATGATCCTTGATCAGCTCGGCGTAGGCGTGGGCCTGGGCGCCGGTCTCCACGCTCTGGCCGGCGAGAGCGGCGAGGTGGGCGGGCAGCCCGTGGTCCGGGAACGTGATCCGCTGCGCGGCCAGTTCGGTACGGATCTCCTTGCGGCCCATACGGCCGCGCAGAACCATGACGGGTCCGGCGGCCATCAGGGCCGCGCCGGCCATCCCGACCAGTGCGCCGGTCCGGCGGTGCACAACATCCATGACATGCCCTCCTGTGTTTTTCTTCGTCGGCCTGGTTTTCCTGGTGGTGGACTCGGCGTGTACGAGAGCGCTGAGCGGCAGCGGGTCGTGCGGCGCGACGGGCACCAGGGCACCGCCGGCCGGGACCGCGTCGAGCGCGCCGAAGACCGTGGCATGACGTAGGGCATGGGGTACGGACCGCACGTCCAGTTCGGGCACGGCCTCCTTCTCCGCACCACCGCAGCCGCACACGCCACCACAGCCACCGCCCTCTTCCGCCTCGCCACCCGATATGTCCTCCACCATCTCAGGGCGACGTGATCCGGAAGCGCCTTCTGCGGGTGTGTCCGCGGCCGGCCGGGAAAGGGGCCGTCCGGCACATCCCCGACACAGCGCACCAGGCGGCCGGGCACAGGTACGGCGACATGGCGGACCACCGCCCCGTCGATGGCACCGGGCCGGACGGCGACCGGCCAGCAGCGCTGTGGCGAAGCCCGCGATGGACCCGGCCAGCGCCTGACGCTGCTCGCCGCTTGCCTGGTTGCCGCGGTTGAACAGGCCGTCCAGCAGTTCGGGCTGATCGGCGAACATGGTGCCGTAGAAGCGGGTCGTGATCTCGTCCAGTGCACCGCCGACGGCGGGCAGGGTGGCACGGACGACGGCGGCCGACTCGGGCGAAAGCATGGCTCTCCTTTGCAGTGCGGGCAGACAGGGGACGGCGCACGCCGTCGCAGCCGGTGGTCCGCCGTGCGGACACGACCGGCACATCGATCGTGCCGGTCCTCCCGGAGCTCAAGTAGGGCTGAACTTCCCCGATGTCCGGGCCGGTTGGGCAGGGTTCGTATGAGCCGTGTCACTCCCGCCGCGTCAGAGGTACTGCCCTGCGGCTCGGCCGGGAACGTCACCATGCCGAACACAGCGCGGCGCGCCGGTCGCGCTCCGGATCGCCTGTGTCGCATACGCTGCGGCGGCGGCTCTTCACATCGGCACGGCGCGCGGTTGCCGGATCCAGGAAGGGGTGTGGCATGAGGTCCCCAGGCGTGCACCTACGGGAGATCACCGACGACAACCGGGACGCCGTTCGCGCCCTGCGCGTCCGCCGTGACCAGAAGCAGTTCGTCGCCTCCGTGTCCAGGTCGCTCAAGGATGCGGCGAAGGAAGCGGAGGCGAATCCCTGGTACCGGGCCGTGTACCGCGGCGACGAGCCCGTCGGCTTCGTGATGCTGTCCTGGAAGCCGCCGACGGGTCCTTTCGAAGGACGGCACTTCATCTGGCGCCTCCTCGTCGACAAGCGGCACCAGGGGCGAGGGATCGGCCGGGACGCGCTCACACAGATCGCCGACCTGGTGCGCGCGGACGGCGGCACCGAGCTGCTGACCAGCTACGAGACCGGCGACGGCGAACCGTTGCCCTTCTACCAGAAGCTCGGGTTCGAGCCCACCGGGGAGATCTACGACGGCGAGATCGTCTTGCGGCTCACCTTGTCCGCGCATCCCGGGGACACGTGAGGCAGCAGGCGGGCTCGAACGGACCGTGGGACAGAGCCCCAGCTCCGGTAGGCGTCGCCGGTGCCGTTGCGGCGGTCCTGGTTGACCCGGCCGGCTGCGCGGCCGAGGACATTGTGGCCGCCGCCGTCGGGGATGCGGCCGAGCTTCTTGACGTCGATGTGGACCAGTTCGCCGGGCCGGGAGCGTTCGTAGCGGCGCGCGGGTTCGCCGGTGGCCCGATCGCAGGCGGCCAGTGCGGGCAGGCCGTGCCGGACGAGGTCCCGTCGGCCACGCAGCAACCCTGGTGAGATGGCCTTCGGCGGCACAGCCCGCTGACGGACGGTCCGACGCTGACGGGCGGAGCACGGAGCCGACGTGAGGAATGCGAACTCACGCCGGCCCGGCGGATGGTCCGCTGCTCGGGGGCGGATATGCCGGATGAGTGGGCCCGGTACCGGTGGGTCTTCACCACACCGGACGAGGGCCCTCGCCTGGCGGGGACGGACGTCGTCCACCTGCGGCGAAACCTCATCGATCAGATCATCGTCTTCGCGGGAGAGAACAGGCCTTCTCCCTGAACCTCCTCCCCCAGCACCCCAACCGGGGGCGTCGTCGGCGTCGCGGAGAAGCCGGTACCGACGGGCACGTACGTCGTCGACTGCGGAGCGGCACGTGGGTGCCGAGAAGGACAACGAGCGTTCGGCGTCTTCCTTTATGCGGTGAGGGCCGCGTTTTCCCCCGGCTGGGCTCATGATGTCACGCATTGAACATGTCTGAAATGACAGTTACGAGGGGTGTCATTACGTTCATCTCAGGTCGGTCACTCGACCGACGTCCGTGAGACAGAGAGAAGTGACATGCCCACGCGTACCTTTGCTGTGGCCGCTGCCGGCGTAGGCGCGGCGGTCCTTGCAGCCACCGGTATCACCTACGCCGCGACCTCCGGATCCTCCCCGGCGTCCCCATCTGCCCACCAGCCGGCCATAGCTGTCCAACGGGCGGCCAAGCCCGAGCAACGAGCCGCCCAGCCCGACCAGCGGGCCGCCCCTGCCGCCGCTCCCGAGAGCGGCGGCGGCCCAGGCGGAGAGAAGGACGGGGGCCGCGGCCGCGAGGGGGGCGACCGCGATGACGGCGGACGCGAGGGGGGCGGACGCGAGGGGGGCGGACGCGACTTCGGCCGCAAGCAAGAGGGAAAGATCTACTTCAACGACCGCGTGTACTCCGCTGCCGCCGAGGGCTGCATCACCACGGCCAGCGGACTGGGCTCCAGCAGTTTCAACGTTTTCAACGACAGCCGGAGGACCATCGAGGTCTTCCGTGGCTTCACCTGTGACAACGGCGCTCCGGTCGCCACCGTGGGTCCCCACGGCGCCACCAATGGCGTTGTGACCCGCACCGTCCAGGGGGGCCTGTTCGGTGACGACGGCGTCGTGGGCAGCTTCCTGGTGCTCACCGACGACGACGGCGACGATTGGTGACAGCGCCGCCCGGAGCACAGGAAGGATCCCGGCCCGCCGTAATCGGGCCGACACTCCCCGAACCGCTCCAGGTCTGACACGAGGCTCCGAGCGGTCCCGGAGCCCGGCTTCTTCCAGACACCAGAAAACGGCGCCTGACCTGGTCTTTCGACCGTCAGGCGCCTCTTGTGCGACCAGGCTCACGGCAGGGCCTGGTTGTGCGCGGAGTTCCAACGCGCCCGTGGGTGCGGCGAGTTGCTCGCCATGACGTGGCACAAGGCGCCGAAGGCAGCGGACCACCGGCCGCCGGCCGAGAAACGGCCCACAACAGCGGGGGCCGTAGCAATATTCCGGCGCGACGACTCCTCGGCGCGTGGTGCACCTCACGCCAGACTTAGTTCATCGTTCAACAAGTCGGGGTTAGGGTCTTCAGTGCCCAGTGAGGCAGATAAGCACCAATTTTCCCGTTCGCATCGTGGAGCGAGGAAAGAGAGGAAACACCATGGCAAGCAGGACTGTTCGTGGGGTTGTCGTCGCGATCATCTCGACCGTCGTCGCGGCAGCCGGGCTTCTCGCCACCGGCGGCTCCGCATCGGCTGCGACGTACCCGAGCAGCAGCCAGTCGGGTGTCGTCTCGGCGGTCCGCATCTCCGACCACCACAAAGAGGACCGGCACAACCACCACAGCGGCCGCCACTGGATCCGGCACGACAAGCATGACGGTGACCGGTCTCACATCGACGAAGGCCGTCGGCAGTGGGTTCTCGACCAGCTCCGCTGGGCCGACGGCCACGGACACACCTACCGGGGCGGCCTGAAGCACCACGACGCTTCACACCGCTGAGGACCGCGGTCACCAGGACCGCCACCGCTCGGGCTGCCGTACGTCTGCGGGCAAGTGACGCGGCTCGAGCCATCCCGGCCCGTTGCGGGCCGATGTCACAGAACGGCGGGGGCGGCATTCGGGGTCGCTCAAGGGACAGCGGCGACCATGAGACCGAATACCTCCCCCGCACCCCAAGCGAAGGTTCGGCGGCCACCGCCGCCCCTTCCTTCGACCAGACGCACACAGAGCCATGATCACTTGCGTAGACCACACGCTCGGCATGGAGCTCGTGTCACCCCAGGGCACACGGCTCCCGGTACCGACCCACCTGCTCTACAGGTCGCAGGACCCACTCGTGGTGGAGTTCCTCTTCCAGGGCCTCGCCCTGAGCCCCGTGTCCTGGGTCATCTCACGCGAGCTGCTTGCCCGAGGAATGCTGGCGGACAGCGGAGAGGGCGACGTGAGGGTGTGGCCGACCGGAACCGGCCCGGAAGCCCTCCTGCACATTCTCCTCAGTCCACCGGGCGGCTCTGCCCACCTCATCGCCGCGCTCCCGGCCCTCACGCACTGGCTGTACCGCACCTACCAGATGGTGCCGGCCGCCCATGAGACCGAGGCACTGGACCTGGACAGCCACCTCGAACGGCTTCTGAACGAGTCGCCCTGAAGGTGCCCGCCGCGGAAACTCCCGCGACGCCTCATTTCCCGCGCAGGAGGGATGCCAGCCAGGCCGCCGTGTCGTTGGGGTGGCCGAAGCGGAGGATGTCGAGAGCGGCGAAGCGGGGATCGCCGGCACGGCGCTCGATCTCACGGCGGCGGGGCCCGTGTTGGGACCACGCCCACCAGGCCGGGTGTTCCCTGCTCAGCCAGTCCCTCCAGGTCTCCCTGTTGCCGCCGAACAGAACCTCGCGTGTCACGGTGCGCCGGAAGGACCGGCGCAGGACGCGGGGCATGATGACGCGTTTGGGATAGTCCAGCCATATCACGGTGTCGGCCCGGTCCCACAGAAGGTCGCGGACTTCCGGATAGCCGAGTGAGTCGATGATCCAGCAAGGCTCCGTGGTGAGCCGTGAAACGTCTTCGGTCAGCTTGTCGTTGACGGCCCAGTCGGGACCGTTGAAGTACAGCGCGTCCATCTCGTGGTAGGGCAGGCCCAGTCGACCGCTCAGGGCATGGGCGAGCGTGGATTTTCCCGCGCCGGTGACGCCCACCACCAAGATCCGTTCCACGGGTGCACTTTATCCCGGCACCCGATGAGGAGCGTCCTTCATTTCCTATGGCGGATACACGCCAAGGCGTAAACCCGTATCAGGGCGCACATTGCCTGCCCGTCACCGTGCTGCGAGCGTCAGCAGCGCTTTTTTGTGCATGCAGCTGCTCTGTGATGAACGGGAGTTGACATAGCAATGCCCAGAGCGCACCTCACGGGCCGGTGGCGAACCGGTCCCGCCCTCGCCCTCGTCGTGGCCCTCATGGTCGCGCTGCTCGCCACCCTGGGGACTCAGCGCGCCGACGCGACCGACAAGATCGACAGTGATCTCGCCGCCGCTCTGCAGAAGGACCCGGCCACCCCGTTCTGGATCCGCTTCGGCGAGAAAGCCGACCTGAGCGCGGCCCGCTCCGCCAAGGGACGCGAGAAACAGGGCCGGAACGTCGTCGACGCGCTGCGCGGGACGGCCCGCGACCAGCAGTCCGGCGTTCTTGCCAAGCTGAAGAAGTCCGGCGCCGAGTACCGGACGTTCTGGGCCTCCAACACCGTCTACGTGGCCCGCGGTTCAGCCGAACTCGCGGAGTCGCTCGCCGAGGACGGCAATGTCGTACGGCTGCGCAGCGACCATGTCTACAAGCTGCCCGACACGACCGAGGGCGCGAAGGTCAAGGCCGTCGCGGCGGCCGACGACGCCGAGCCGGTCGAGTGGGGCGTCGACGCGATCGGCGCCGACGACGCCTGGGCCGAATTCGGCAGCCGCGGCGAGGGCGTGGTCATCGGCTCCATCGACTCCGGAGCCCAGTACGACCACCCGGCGCTGCGCGACTCCTACCGCGGCACCCGCACCGACGGCAGCTACGACCACAACTACAACTGGTTCGACCCGAGCGGCGTCTGCGGCTCCCCCTCGCTCGCGCCGTGCGACAACGCCGGACACGGCACCCACACCATCGGCACCATGACCGGCGGCCTGGCCGGCAGCGCCCGTATCGGTGTCGCCCCGGGCGCCAAGTGGATCTCCGCCAAAGGCTGCGAGGGCCAGACCTGCTCCGAGTCCGCGCTGCTCGCCTCCGCGCAGTGGATGCTCGCCCCCACGGACCTGAGCGGCAACAACCCGCGCCCCGAGCTGCGGCCCGACATCATCAACAACTCCTGGGGCAACGACAACGGCATCGCCGTCGAGGACTGGTACCAGGACTCCGTGAAGGCGTGGATCGCCGCCGGCATCTTCCCCGTGTTCGCCAACGGCAACGCCGGACCCGCCTGCAACACCGCGGGCAGCCCCGGCGACTACGCCATCTCCTACGCCGTCGGCGCCTTCGACTCCAAGGGCGTCATCGCCTCCTTCTCCTCCCGCGGCCAGGGCGAGAACGGCGCGATCAAGCCCGACATCGCCGCGCCCGGTGTCAGCATCCGCTCGGCCACTCCCGGCAACTCGTACGCGTACATGAACGGCACCTCCATGGCGGCCCCGCACACCGCGGGCGCGGTCGCGCTGCTCTGGTCGGCGGCACCCGCCCTGGCCGGGGACATCACCGCCACGCGTGAGCTGCTGGACTCCACCGCCGTCGACGTCAACGACACCAGCTGCGGCGGCACCGCGGGCAACAACAACGTCTGGGGCGAGGGCAAGCTCGACGCCCTGGCCGCCGTCACCGCCGCGCCCCGCGAGGGCACCGGCATCGTCACCGGCAAGGTCACCGACGCCGCGACCGGAGAACCCGTCGCCGGCGCCGAGCTGCACATCAACGACCGACGGCTGAACACCGACGCCGACGGCGGCTACCGGCTGCGCCTCCAGGCCGGCGAGTACACCGTCGCCGTCACCGCCTTCGGCTACCAGGACGTCCAGCGCACCGTCACCGCCGTCGCCGACAGCACGGTGACCGAGAACATCGCCCTGAAGGCCGCACCGACGGCCACCATCCACGGCAAGGTCAGCGACGCCTCCGGGCACGGCTGGGGCCTCTACGCCAAGATCAGCGCGGTCGGTGTCACCGCCGCGGGCCCCTGGTTCAGCGACCCGGCGACCGGCGCGTACGAGATCACGCTGCCGGCCACCGCGCGGTACACGCTGCGCGTCGACGCCCAGTCGGCCGGCTATCGGTCCCTGACCCGCGAGGTGCCGTTCACGGCCGACGACACCGTGAACCTCGCACTCGCCGTGGTCGCCGAGCGCTGTGAGGCGCGCGGCTACTCCGTCGGCGGCCTCTTCGAACCGTTCGACTCCAGTGAGAAGCCCAAGGGCTGGACGGTGGTCCAGCACGCCGACGGCGGCGGCTGGGAGTTCGACGACCCCGACCCGCTGGGCAACCGCACCCCCAAGGGCGAGGGCAACTTCGCCTCCGTCAACAGCGAGTTCTACGGCTACCAGCGCACCCAGGACTCCGACCTGATCACCCCGGCGGTCGACCTGACCCAGGTCGACAAGCCGGTCCTGCAGTTCGAGACCCAGTACCAGGGCCCCTCCTGGACCCGCTCCGTCGCCACCATCGACCTGTCGACCGACGACGGCACCACCTGGACGCAGCTGTGGACCCGGCAGAAGTCCAATCTGGTCGCCTCGCTCAGCCTCCCGCTGCCGCAGGCCGCCGGCCACGACAAGGTCCGGGTGCGCTTCAACTACAAGGGCTCCTTCGACCAGTGGTGGATGATCGACGACGTGCTCGTCGGTGACCCGGCCTGCGCCGCCGTCGACGGCGGCCTCCTTGTGGGCCAGGTGAAGGACGGCAATACCGGCGGGCCTCTCGCCGCCGCCACCGTCACCGCGCCCGGCGCGGGCGACGCACGCTCGGTGCCCACCACCGAGGACCCGAAGACCGGCGACGGCCTGTACACCGCGTTCCTGCCCGCGGGCACACACCAGGTCTCGGCCGGGCACGACCGCTACGCCTCGGCCGAGAAGACCGTCACCGTGCACAAGGACCAGGTGTCCAAGGCCGACTTCACGCTCCAGGCCGGACGGCTCGACGTCAAGCAGTCCTCGCTCGACCCGACCGTGCGCCTGGGCAGCAGCACCGGCGAGACCCTGACGCTCACCAACACCGGCAAGGCGCCGCTGACCGTGCGCACCGGCCTGTCCGGCGACGGGCTCACCGCCACCGGCAGTGGCGGCCAGGCCGAGCCCGCCCAGCCCAAGGCCGCCACGAAGGCCGCCAAGGTCACCAAGGCCGCCGGCGACTCCGCCGCCTCGGCGCGCGCCGTCCCCGGCGGCAAGCCCATCTCCGGGTTCCTGTCCGCCGACACCGCCGGACGGGCGGCCGCAGGGCCGCAGCCCACGGCGACGCCGGACGACTCCGGTGCGGACAACGGTGATTGGACCACCCTCGCCCCGTACCCGACCGGCATCATGGACCCCGCGACCGGTATGTACCGGGGCGAGATCTACACGGCCGGCGGTTACGACGGGTCCGGTACGACCGCGAAGGCCCACCGCTATGACCCCGTCGCGCGGACCTGGACCGCCCTCGCCCCGATGAACACCGCCCGGCAGGCCGGCGCGTCCGCGTTCATCGACGGGAAGTTCATCGTCACCGGCGGCTGGTCGGCCGGTGTCCGGGAGCTGCCCTCCACCGAGATCTACGACCCGGGGAAGAACACCTGGACCCAGGCGGCCACACTGCCCAAGGCGTACGGCGGCATGTCCCGGGCCGTGCTGCAGGGCAAGCTCTACGTGATCGGCGGCTGCGTCGACAACGGCACCCTGCAGGGCGACTGCGGCCGCACCGACGTCCAGGTCTACGACCCGCAGAAGGACCGCTGGGGCAGCGCGGCCGACTACCCCGTGCCCGTCTCCTGGTCGTCCTGCGGCGCCCTGGCCGGCAAGCTCTACTGCGCCGGCGGCATCGACGTGCGCACCGGCATCCGCACCGACGCCTTCGTCTACGACCCGGCCTACGACCACTGGTCGCGCATCGCCGACGTGCCGGCCGGCACCTGGGCCGCCTCCTACTACACCGGCGGCGGAAAGCTCCTGGTCACCGGAGGCATCGGCGACGACGGCCGCACCACCGCGAAGGGCTTCGCCTACGACCCCGCCGGCAACGCCTGGTCTCCCCTGCCCGACACCAAGTACCCCTTGTACCGGACCGGTTCGACCTGCGGCCTGACCGTCGTCGGCGGCGCCGGGCAGGGCTGGCCCGGCATGCCGAGGGTGCAGACCCTGACCGGATACGACGACTGCGGCGCCGCCGACCTCGGCTGGGCGTCCGCCGGAAAGGACACCGTCACTCTCAAGCCCGGCGAGCGGACCACGCTGCCCGTGCACCTGGACACCAGCAGGCTGACCCAGCCCGGCGCCTACTCCGCCGCCGTCCAACTGCGCACCGACAGCCCGTACGCCTCCCTCTCCATACCGCTGAACGCCCAGGTCACCCCGCCGCCCGGCTGGGCGAAGGTCACCGTGGACGTCGAGCAGGCCGCGTGCACCGGCGGCAGCGACCCGCTCAAGGGCGCCTATCTGGAGATCGGCGGCAGCGGTGCCCCGCTGGCCCGCAAGTCCGACCGCGGCGGAAAGGCCGCCGTGTGGCTGCCCGTCGACGGGCAGAGCGAGCGGATCACCGTCATCGCGTCCAAGGACGGCCTCAGTTCTGCCGCCGACGTGTCCACCGTCAAGCGGTCCGGGTCCGCGCACATCACGCTGACCCTCAAGCCGGCGGGCGGGTGCCCGGGACAGTGACACCACTCCACGACGCACACAGCAGGGAGATTCCCATGCGCCGCAGATCCCTCCTCGGCATCTCGGCGGCGGTCGTCGTACTCGCCGCCGGGCTTGTCACCGGTGCCTCGGCCCAGGCCGACGAGGCGCCCGATGTCACCGTCAGCACCTCGGAGCTGACGGCCACCGCGGAGCTGGGCGGCTCCGCCGAGGCCGCCCTGACCTTCGCCAACCACGGGACCGAGACCCGCAAGGTGATCCTCGGCGAGTCCGCCGGCGACTTCACCATCCAGCGGGCGGGAGCCGCCCGCAAGGACGTGAAGGGCGCCGCGAACCCGCACCGCCTCACCGCCGGAACCGACCGGGGCGACGGCACCGCCGACACGGGAACCGAGGCTCAACTCGCTGAAGCACCCTGGGAGTCGATCACCGCCCACCCCGAACCCGTCATGGACAACCTGGTGTCCGTGGGACCGGGCGGAAAGGTCTACTCGGCGGGCGGCGTCAGCAACGCCGCCATGGTGGCGACCGTGCGCGCCTACGACCCCGTCAGCGGCGTCTGGAACACCGTCGCGCCGATGAGCACGGTCCGTGAGAAGCCCACCGGGGGGTTCGTCGACGGCAAGCTCTATGTCACCGGCGGCTGGACCAACTCCGGTTCCCCGGTCGAGACCACCGAGGTCTACGACCCGCAGCAGGACACCTGGAGCAAGGCCGTGGCCAACCCCGAGCCGCTGGCCGCCGCCGCGTCCGCCGTGCTCGACGGCAAGCTGTACACCGTCGGCGGCTGCGACAAGAACGTCTGCGGACACACCACCGTCCAGTCCTACGACCCGGCCGCCGGCACCTGGAGCGCCCGCGCCCCCTACCCGGAGCCGGTGTCCTGGACGTCCTGCGGCGCCATCGCGGGACGGCTGTACTGCGCGGGCGGCTTCACCGACGCGGGCGGGGCCACCGCCGGCACGTACACCTACGACCCGGGCACCGACAGCTGGGCGAAGCTGAGGGACATGCCCGAGTCGCTGTGGGCCTCCGGGTTCACGGCCGCGGGCGGCAGGCTGCTGGTCTCCGGCGGCTCCAGTGGCGACGTGTACACCAACGCGGGCTACCAGTACGACCCGGCGGCCGATGCCTGGAGCGCGCTGCCCAACTCCGGGCAGGCCTCCTACCGGGGCGGCAGCGCCTGCGGCCTCTACCGGATCGGCGGCTCCACGGGCGGCTTCGCGGGGACCACGTACGCCGAGCTCCTGCCCGGTTACGACTCCTGCGGCAGCGGTGTCGACTGGCTGACGCCGGACCCGGCCGAGTTCGTGCTCGAACCCGGCCAGGAGCGCGCGGTCACCGTCACCATGGACAGCGCGAACCTCGCCCAGCCCGGCAGCTACACCGCCTCGCTCACCGTCGGCACCGACCGGGGCGACCGCGTCGACCCGGTGCGGGTGATCTTCAAGGTGACCGCGCCCGGCCAGTGGGGCAAGGTCAAGGGCACCGTCACCAGCGCCACCTGCGCCGACGGCGGCGCCGGAGCGATCGGCGCGGCCACGGTGACGCTCTCGGCGGACGGGTTCCACCGGGTCCTGCGCACCGGTCGCGACGGTGCGTACGCCCTGTGGATCGGTGAGCACTCCGGGCCGTTGACGGTCATCGTCGCCAAGGACCAGTGGCGGGCGCGGACCACCGACGTCCGTCTCAAGGGTGGCGAGACCAGCGACGTCTCCTTCGCCCTGGAGCCGTACCCCTTCTGCCCGAAGGGGTAGTCGCCACCGCACCGACACCCCCGGCCGGGCGGGTTCCTTCCCCAACCGCCCGGCCGGGGGCCAGGGCGATCATCGGCGCGAGACCGCCGCCGAGGTTCCACACGCCGTTCGCGTTCGGTCCTCGCGGCCGGGGCCTACTTGGTGAGGTGCGTTTCCAGGTCGCCGAGTACCTCCTGGGCGGCCGTCACGCCGAGGCCGAGGTACCAGGTCTCGTCCGGGACGTCGTAGGCGTGCCCCGCCTTGACGGCGCCGAGGCTCTTCCAGAGCGGGTTGCTCTGCGCCTTGGACTTGTCGGTCGCCTTCACGTCACCGTAGACGCCGGTGAAGATGTAGTCGGCGTCGGCCTGGTCGATGTTCTCGGCGCTGACCTCGGCGGCGAGGTCGTCGATGTCCTGGTTCTTCGGCCGGGGGATGCCGGCGTCCTTGAGGATCGTGCCGATGAACGAGGCGTTGGCGTACAGGCGGATGACGCCGTCGGGCAGGTAACGGACCATCGAGACGGTCGGCTTGTCGGCACCGAGCTTCTCGCCGAGGGCCCCGGCCCTCTTCTCGTAGGCGGCGAGCTTCTGCTTCGCCTGCGCGGTCTTGTCGAGCGCGGCGGCGTTGAGCAGGTAGTTCTCCTTCCAGGTGAAGCCGGGGCGGAGGGAGAAGACGGTCGGCGCGATCTGTGACAGCTCGTCGTACTTGTCGGCGGCGCGGAGTTGGCTGCCCAGGATGAGGTCGGGCTTGAGCGCGGCGATCGCTTCCAGGTTGAGGTTGTTGATCGTGCCGACGTTCTTCGGGCTGCCCGCGTCCTTCTTCAGGTACGACGGGAGTTCGGGGGATCCCTCGGTGGGCGCGAGGCCGACCGGCTTGACGCCCAGGGAGACGACGTTGTCGAGTTCGCCGACGTCGAGGACCACTACGCGCTTGGGCTGGGACGTCAACTCGGTCTTGCCCATGGCGTGGGTGACGGTGCGGGGCCACTCGCCCGGTGCCGCGTCGGTGCCCATGGCGGCGGTCTTCTTCGCGGCGTCCTTGAAGTCCTCCCCGCCCTGGGCGACGGACTTCTTGCCGCCCGCCCCTGCCCCGGCCGAGGACGTGCCGCCCGAGCCCTCGCCGCCTGCGGAGGATCCACCGCAGGCCGTCAGGGCGAGCGCGGCGGCGAGAGTGAGGGCTGCGGCGGTGATGCGGCGGCGTCCGGCGGACATGGAAAGGCGCTCCCGTCGTGAGAGGGGTGGGGACATACGGGAAACGCCAGGGTCAAGACCCCGGCGAACCCGCAGAGTTTTAGGTAAGGCTTACCTTATGAGATGCCTGTGTGTCTGGTGCATCCGGAGCATGTGCTTCCGGTCACATGCCGCCTTGTCGGCTCATTTCCGAAGCGCCTGTTCGCAGTTCACCGGGCGCCGTTCCGCGCCGCCGGGACGGTCGCTCCGCCCTGCGTGTCCTCGCCCGCGCCCGTGCCGTCCGCCGACCGCGGAGGGCCGGGTACCACCATGGGCCCGCCCGTGACCGGGTCCGGCACGACGACCGACGCGAGCCCGAACACCTCCTGAACCAGCTCGGCGGTGACGATGTCGCCGGGCGGCCCCTGCGCGACGATCCTCCCCGCCCGCATGGCGATCAGATGGTCGGCGTAGCGCGCGGCCTGGTTGAGGTCGTGCAGCACCGCCACCACCGTCCGGCCGCGTTCCCGGTTGAGCCTGCGCACCAGGTCAAGGACCTCCACCTGGTGGGCGATGTCCAGATACGTCGTCGGCTCGTCGAGCAGCAGCAGATCGGTGTCCTGGGCAAGTGCCATGGCGATCCACACCCGTTGGCGCTGCCCGCCCGACAGTTCGTCGACCGGACGCTCGGCGAGATCGGCGGTCCCGGTGCGTTCCATGGCCTGCGAGACGGATGCCTCGTCCGTCTCGGACCACTGCTGCCACCACTTCTGGTGCGGCTGGCGCCCACGCGCGATCAGATCCCCGACCGTGATCCCCTCCGGCGGCACCGGGGTCTGCGGCAGCAGCCCGACCGCCTGGGCGATCCGCTTGGTGGGCAGGCGGGCCAGTTCGGTTCCGTCCAGCAGGACGGCCCCGCGCCGCGGCTTCAGCAGTCGGCCCAGGGCGCGCAACAGGGTGGACTTTCCGCAGGCGTTGGGGCCCACGATGACGGTGACCCTGCCGTCCGGGACGTCCAGGTCCAGCTCCTCGACGACCGTACGGTCCTCGTAGGCGAGGGTGAGCCCCCGCGCGGCGAGACGGGAAGTCCCCAGGGCGGTGGGATGGTTGCCGGTCACGCGGTTCCTCCGGAACGGCTGCTACGGGTACGGACGATCAGCCACATCAGATAGGGGGCGCCCACCAGGGCGGTAAACACGCCGACCGGAAGCTCCAGCGGCGAGAGGAGCCTGCGGGCCAGCAGATCTCCGACGACCACGATCAGCGCGCCCGTCAGCGCGGAGCACACCAGCGGAATGTGCGGGGCACGGGTGAGCCGGCGGGCGATCTGCGGGGCGAGCAGGGCCACGAAGTCGACAGGCCCCGCCGCCCCGGTCGCGACGGACGCCAGCACGACACCGAGGACGCTGAGCCCGACCCGGACGCGGCCGAGCCGGACACCGAGGGCGACGGCCGTGTCGTCGTCGAAGGCCGAGCCGCGCTGCGCGCGGGCCGCCCACAGCAGGAACGGCACCAGCAGCACCAGGACCGTCGCGAGCGGTGCCGCCTGGTCGTAACCGCGGCCGTTGAGCGATCCGGTGAGCCAGGTCTTGGCCTGCTGCGCGACCAGATAGTCGCCCTTGGTCACCCACAGCCGGGTCAGCGAACCGAGCGCGACCGAGATGCCGATGCCGATCAGGACGAAGCGGGAGGCGGCCAGCCCGCCCCGCCAGGCGAACAGGTAGACGAGCAGCGCGGCGAGCAGACCGCCCGCCACGGACACGTACGGCAGAACGGCGTACGAGGTGAGGCCGAACGTCATCGCGGCGACCGTCGCCGCTCCCGCGCCGTGCGTCACGCCGATGACGTCCGGGCTGGCGAGCGGGTTGCGGGCCATGGTCTGGATCAGCGCGCCGGACAGGCCGAAGGCGATGCCCACCAGAAGGCCGGTCACCAGGCGCGGCAACCGCAGTGTGCCGACCACCAGTCGGTCGGGGCTGGGCAACCCCAGCAGAACGCGGACCACCTCGCTCGGCGCGACGAACGACTCGCCGACGCACAGCGACGTCACCACGGCGCCCGCGAGCAGCAGGGCGAGGACGGCACCCACCACCAGGGCCCTGCGATGCACCAGGAAACTGCCCCGCCCGGCCCGCAGCACGGCATGCCCGGCGGGCCGGCCGGACGGACGCCCGCCGCCGTTGCCGCCGTTGCCGCCGTTGCCGCCGTTGCCGCCGTTGCCGCCGTTGCCGCCGTTGCCGCCGGCGGCATCGTGTGCGCCGTGCCCCGCGTGCTCAGTCTGCTCCAGGTGCGCCGCGCGCTCCCCGTGACTCAACCGCGTCATGCCGCCACCGCCTTCCGACGGACCAGCACGATCAGGAACGGCACACCGGCCAGCGCGGTCATCACGGCCACGGGCACCTCCGCGGGCCGCACCACGACCCGTCCGAGCACGTCCGCCAGCAGCAGCATCACCGGCCCGAGCAGCGCGGCCACCGGCAGCAGCCAGCGGTGGCCCGGTCCGACGAGGGCCCGGGCCATGTGCGGCACGGCGAGGCCGATGAAGGCGATGGGACCGGCCGCCGCGACCGCGGCGCCGGTCAGAACGGTCGCGCCCAGGGCGCCGGTTGCTCGCAGCAGCGCGACGTTGCGGCCAAGGCCCCGGGCGATGTCGTCGCCGAGCGCGAGCGCGTCGAGGCCGCGCGCCATGGCCAGCACCAGCAGCAGGCCGGCGAGGAGGAACGGCCAGACCTGCCCGGCGATCGTGGCGTCCCGGCCGCTGATCGAACCGACGTCCCAGAACCGGAACTCGTCCAGGGCGCGTGCGTTGGTGGTGAGGACGGCCGAGATCAGCGAGGCGAGGAACGCGTTCATCGCGGCACCCGCCAGCGCCAGCTTGACCGGGGACGCCCCGCCTCGCCCACTGCTGGCGACGGCGTAGATCAGGACCGACGCGACTCCCGCGCCCACGAACGCGTACCAGACGTACCCGGTCAGGCTGTGCACCCCGAGGAAGGCGATGGCGCAGACGACGCCCATCGACGCTCCCTGGCTGATGCCCAGGATGCCGGGCTCCGCGATGGGGTTCCGGGTGATCCCCTGAAGAACCGTTCCGGCAACGGCGAGCGCGGCCCCGACCATCACCCCGATGACCGTCCGCGGCACTCGCAACGACCGTACGACCTGCGCGTCGGCGCTGGTCCCGCCGTGCAGCAGGGCGTCCCAGACCACCGAGGGCGCCACCGGGCGACTGCCCACCGCGAGACTGAGCAGCACCGCCAGCAACAACAGGAGAAGAGTGGTGACCAGCCACCCGAAGCGGCGTCTTGGGACTCCTGACATGAACCCTTCCCCGTATCGCTTAGCTTAGGCTCGCCTAAGCGTACGTGGTGTCCACAACGCGCCCTCGCCCACGTCGACACGAGGCGGGACAGCCGGGACGCCGCACTCGACGCGCGCACAGGAGCGGCACAGAAATGGCATGAACCGTTCATTAATCGGCCATGCGAGACGCGTTGGGGCGACAAGATCCGGCCATTGAATCTCATCGCGCGGACCGACCGGTCATCGCGAGATTCGTTTCCACAGTGGGGGGACCACACGTGGTGGCCACGCACCATGGGCTCGGCGGACGAGATGCGGACGGACCCGGCCTGGGCACAGCGGCGTCCGAGGCATCGGCTTCCGACAGATCGGAGCCCGACAGACCTGACTCCGACAGAGGGCAGTCCGACAGATCGGAGCCCGACAGACCTGACTCCGACAGACCGGAGCCCTACAGAGGGCAGTACGACAGCCCGGAGTCGGGTGGACCGGCGCCC
Source organism: Streptomyces sp. NPDC004721 (assembly GCF_053601495.1). Classification (NCBI taxonomy): domain Bacteria; kingdom Bacillati; phylum Actinomycetota; class Actinomycetes; order Kitasatosporales; family Streptomycetaceae; genus Streptomyces; species Streptomyces sp. NPDC004721. The sequence continues at coordinate 12,497 of NZ_JBSGBZ010000070.1, read as the reverse complement.
CGGCGGCCCCGCGCCGCGCGCGGGTTCGGTGACGGGGTCTTCCGCTTCCAGCTGACGGCCACCGGAGTCGTCGTCCTCGCCATCATGGCGGCGGTCGGCCTGTTCCTGCTGCTGAGGGCCGGACAGGCGCTGCGCGTCGCCAAGTTCTCGTTCCTCACCACGGCCGCGTGGCAGCCGGACGTTCACAACTTCGGCATCGCGGCCGTGCTCACCGGAACCCTGCTGATCGCCGCCGTCGCGGTGATCATCTCCGTTCCCCTGGCCATCGCGACGGCCCTGTTCATCTCGGACGTGGCGCCGCGGAAGCTGCGCCGCTCCCTGGTCACCATGGTCGACCTGATGGCCGCCGTGCCGTCGGTGGTGTACGGGCTGTGGGGGCTGTTCCTCCTCCAGGAGAACGTCATCGGGCTGTCGCGCTGGCTGTCCGACTGGTTCGGCTGGATTCCCCTCTTCAAGGTGGACGGCACCCAGCCGGGCGACCCGCTCGCCTCCGCCAGCGTCTACACCGCGTCCACCTTCGTCGCCGGCATCGTCGTCGCCCTGATGGTCACGCCGATCCAGTGCTCGGTGATGCGCGAGGTCTTCGCGCAGGCGCCGGCCGGCGAACGCGAGGGCGCCTACGCGCTCGGCGCCACCCGCTGGGGGATGATCCGCGCGGTCGTCCTGCCCTACGGCAAGGGCGGCATCATCGGCGGGACGATGCTCGGGCTGGGCAGGGCGCTCGGCGAGACGATCGCGGTCTACATGATCATCTCCCCGGTCTTCGTCATCCAGCCGCACATCCTGCAGACCGGCGCGAACTCGGTCTCCGCGCTGATCGCGCTGCACTACGGCGACGCCTCCCCCTTCGGTATGTCGGCGCTGATGGCGGCGGGCCTGGCGCTGTTCGTGCTCACCCTGGCGGTCAACTTCACCGCCTCCACCATCGCGGCCCGCTCCCGTTCCGGCGCACAGAGCGAGGCATGAGATGACCGTCGTCCAGGACACCGCCCACGACATCACCGAGGACTCGGCACCCCCCGGCGCTCCCGCGCCCGCCGAACTCCCCGACCAGCCCCGCCGGATCGGCGGCGCGACACGCTCGGGTGTGCTCGCCCTGTGCGGGGCCGCCCTCTCGGGGCTCTGCACCGCCGTGCTGCTGTTCGGTCAACTCGCCCCGTTCTCCGGCCTGCTGGGGTTCACGGTCACCGCCTACCTCGCCTTCCTCGCCTGCTACGCGGTGCTGACCGGACTGGAGGAGGACGGGCAGGCCGTACGCGACCGGGTGATGACCGTGGTGCTGTGGACAGCGGCCACGCTGCTGTTCCTCGCGCTCATCCTCGTCGTCGGCTTCACCGCCTGGCGCGGGCACGAGGCGCTGGGGCACCTCAACTTCTTCACCGAGGACATGCAGTCCACGGGCCCGCTGGACCCGCTCAACCACGGCGGTATCGCCCACGCGATGCTCGGCACTCTCATCCAGATAACCATCGCCCTGGCGATCACCGTTCCGCTGGGCCTGGCCTGCGCGGTCTACCTCAACCAGATCCCGGGCCGCTTCTCCCGGTTCGTACGGACCATCGTGGAGGCGATGACGGCGCTGCCGTCGATCGTGGCCGGCCTGATGGTGTACGCCACCTGGATCCTCGGCCTCGGCATGCAGAAGTCCGGCCTCGCGGCGGGCTTCGCGATCAGCGTGATGATGCTGCCGATCGTGATCCGCGCGGCGGACGTCGTGCTGCGGCTGGTGCCCGGCACGCTGACCGAGGCGGCCGAGGCGCTGGGCGCTCCGCGCTGGCGCACCGTGTGGCACGTGGTCCTGCCGACCTCGCGCTCCGGGCTCGCCACCGCGGTGATCCTCGGCACGGCCCGCGGTATCGGCGAGACCTCGCCCGTACTGCTCACCGCCGGCTACATCGCGGCGATCAACGCCAATCCGACGGACGGGCCGATGATCTCGCTGCCGCTGGCCGTCTTCACCCTCGTCAAATCGCCCGAGCCCACGTACATCGCCCGCGGTTTCGGCGCGGCGGCCGTCCTGATGGCTCTGGTCCTCGTGCTGTTCGCCGTCGCCCGGGTGATCGGCGGACGCGGCCCCGGCCATCTCAGCCGCCGGCAAGCCCGTCGCGCGGCCGGCGCCTCGCGCCGCGACGTGGACCGCTTCGCCGAACTGCGCTCCCCCGCGCTCTCGTTGTTCGACCGCGTCCCGCAGACCACCGACCCGTACTCCACACCTTCCAGGCCCACCACCGAGGACCTGGGACACAAGCCCGGAGAAACCGACTGATGCGCAGTCACCTGCACCTTCGTCCGCGCCGCCTGCGCGCGCCGGCGATCCTGGGCGCGCTGCTCGCCATGATCGCCGGGCTGCTGGCCGGCCCGCTCGCGGCGACCGCCGCCGCCGAGAGCTACACCCCGATCGCCGGAGCCGGCTCCACCTGGGCCGAGAACGCCGTCGACGAATGGCGCCGTGCCGTCAACCAGTACGGCATGCGGATCAGCTACGCCGGCACCGGATCCTCCGACGGCCGCCGCCAGTTCCTCAGCGGCACGGTGGACTTCGCCGTCTCGGACATCCCGTTCCAGACCAACCCGACCGACGGCTCCGCCGCCGAACGGCCGGCCGGCGGATCGTACGCCTACATGCCGATCGTGGCCGGCGGCACCGTCTTCATGTACCACCTGACGGTCAACGGCCGGCGGGTCACCAACCTCCGGCTCTCCGGTGACGTGGTCACCAAGATCTTCACCGGCGCCATCAAGTCCTGGGACGACCCGGCGATCAAGGCCGACAACCCCGGTCTTCAGCTGCCGCACCGCCCCGTCGTCCCGGTGGTCCGCTCGGACGGTTCCGGCTCGACGGCCCAGTTCACGCTGTGGATGGCCAACCAGCACAAGGCGCAGTGGCAGGACTACTGCCGCAAGGTCGGACGCTCCGGCGCGTGCGGGCAGACCTCGTACTACCCGACGGTCCCCGGCATGATCGCCCAGTCCGGTGACCTCGGTGTCGCCGCGTACGTGGCCCAGAGCTACGGCGAGGGCGCGATCGGCTACGTCAACTACTCGTACGCGCTCAACGCGCACTACCCGGTCGCCAAGGTCCTCAACCACGCCGGCTACTACACCGAGCCGACCCCGCAGAACGTCGCGGTCTCGCTGCTCCAGGCGAGGATCAACACGAACAAGGGCTCGCCGGACTACCTCACCCAGCAGCTCGACGGCGTCTACAACGACAGGGACAAGCGCAACTACCCGCTCTCCAGCTACTCGTACATGATCCTGCCGCTGAAGGTGCAGGGCACGTTCACCAAGGAGAAGGGCAAGACGCTCGGCGCGTTCTCCTACTACTTCATGTGCCAGGGCCAGCAGCAGGCACCGCAACTGGGGTACTCGCCACTGCCGATCAACCTCGTCAAGGCGGGCTTCGACCAGATCCGCCGGATCCCCGGCGTGCAGACCCAGAACATCAACATCAAGGGCTGCAACAACCCGACCTTCACGGCCGACGGCCACAACAAGCTCGCCGAGACCGCGCCCTACCCGGCGGAGTGCGACAAGAAGGGCGCCGCAGCCTGCACCACGGGCAGCGGCGGCGCCAAGTCCGGCGACGGCTCCGGAACTTCCGGTGGCGCCTCGGGTGGATCCACCGGCGGCGGCACGAACGGCGGCTCCACCGGCGGAGGTTCCACCGGCGGCGGCGCGACCGGCGGTTCCACCGGGGGCGGGTCGGCGACGGGAGGTACCTCCGGCGGCGGCACGGGCGGCACCGGCGGCGCCGGCGGCACGGGCGGCACCGGACCGGACGGCACCGGACCGGACGGCGCCGGACAGCCGTCCGTCGACCCCGACACCGGGCAGACCCTCGCGCCCAACGGCGCGGCGGGCGGCGGCGCCACGGTCGCCGACGGCACCGTCGCCCTGGCCCAGCCGGTCACGGTGGCCGGGCGCCACGGCTGGACCGGCACCCAGACACTGATGCTCATCACCGCCCTGCTGCTGCTCGGGCTCGTCCTGCTGCCCTCCGTCGTCTCCCGGGCGATCGCCGCCCGCAACGGCGGCCGCGGCGGCCACGACCGGTTCACGGACGGGGGTTCGCGATGAGCCGCGACACACGAGGCAGGACGGCGCGCGTGCGCGGGCTGCTCCTGCGGCTGATGGCCGGGACCGCCGCCGGCGCCCTCGCGGGCCTCTGCGTGGCCCAGGCCGCCCAGCCCGCGACCGCCGCGAGCGGTACGGCAGGCACCGGCTCCGCCGTCACGGTCTCCGGGCGCGGCGAGTTCAAGGACATGAAGTTCACGGTCGACCAGACCACCCACCTGACCAGCCAGGCGATCACCGTCTCCTGGACCGGCGGCACCCCGACCACGTTCGCGGGCACCCTGTTCAACACCGACTTCGTGCAGATCATGCAGTGCTGGGGCGACGACGACGGCACGGTCCCGGGCAACCCCGGCCCGCCGCGCACCCAGTGCCAGTACGGCGCCTCTCCGACCACCGGCCGGGGCAGCTGGCCGGGCAACGAACGCGACGACACGCGCAACGTCACCTACAGCGCCGCCCCCACCAGCTACGGCGAGGACGACCGGTACGGCGCGGGCGGCGCCTTCGGCCAGGGCGAGGTGCCCTTCAAGTCGGTCGACGGCACGATGGTCACCACCAACACCCAGAACAACCCGTTCTACAACCGCAACACCACCAACGAGGTCGACTTCGCCCGCACCGGCTCCGACGGCACCGGCCGCGAGTACTTCGAGGTGCAGACCGCCAACGAGGCACCCCACCTGGGGTGCGGTACCCAGGCCGGAAAGAAGGGCGCTGCCCGGCCGCGCTCCTGCTGGCTGGTGATCGTCCCGCAGGGCCACCTCGACCTCGACGGCGAGCCGTACGCCGACAAGAGCATCGTCAACGCGGGCTCGCCCGTCTCCTCCACCAACTGGAAGAACCGCATCGCCGTGCCGCTCCGCTTCAACCCGGTCGGCAGCGGCTGCGCCCTCGGCTCCGACGAGCGGCCCACCATGGGCAGCGAACTCGTCGCCGACGCCATGACCAGCTGGCAGACGGCCCTGTGCCCGACCGGCACGGTCTACGGCTACACCAAGCTCGGTGAGCCCGACGCCCGCACCCGGCTCGCCAACGCCGGCTCCGCCGGACTCGTCTTCACCACCCGGGCCCTGGGCACCGACGAGGGCACCACCGCGCCGTCCGGCACCACGGCCTACGCCCCCGTCGCGCTCTCCGGAGCCGTGATCGGCTTCACCATCGAACGCAGGCCCAAAGCAGGGGCCCCGGACGACATCCAGAGGCTCGCCGGGACGAAGGTCGAATCCATCGACCTCACGCCCCGCCTGGTCGCCAAGCTGCTGACCGAGTCGTACCGCAACTCCCCCTGGGGAGCGGTGCTCGGCGACCAGGTCGCCAAGGGCTACGGCTGGGCGCAGCACAACCCTGCGGGCCTCGCGAGCGACCCCGAGTTCATCGCCCTCAACCCGGAGTTCGCGCATCTGTCGGTCTCCGAGACCCCGGCCACCGACACCGACCTGATCACCTCGCTCGGCCACTCGGACACGGCCCGCGCGCTGTGGCAGTGGATCCTGTCCGACAAGGACGCCCGCGGCTTCCTCGCGGGGACGGCCGACGACTGGGGCATGCGCGTCAACCCGTACTACAGCACCGACACGCACCTGAACCCGACGGGCGTGCCCTACGACCCGGCCCGCACCGACGACTACCCCAAGAGCGACCCCTGGTGCACGATCCCGCCCGGCACCGGCGCCACCGACAAGCAGTGCATGACCGACTTCCACCCGTACGTGTCCGACATGCACGCCGGCGCCCTGCACACCCGGCGCGCCGACACCCTGTGGAAGGCGACCTGGGACGCGCTGGCCAACCCCCCGGGGTACAAGAGCACCGGCCCGCAGACCGTCGGATCGCGGTTCGTGATCGCGGTCACCGACACGGCCTCCGCCGAGCGCTACGGACTGCAGACCGCCCGGCTGCGCAACGCCGCCGGCCGCTTCACCGCGCCCACCACGGCATCCCTGACCGCCGCCGCCACGAGCGCCGCCGGCAAGGGGGCGCCGGAGATCAGCCCGGGCCGGGCCACCGCCGAAGGCGCCTACCCGCTCGCCCAGCTGATCTACGGTGCCGCACGGCCGGGCGAGCTGGACGCCACCGCCCGCAAGGACTACGCGGCCCTGCTGCGGTACGCGGTGGGCGACGGACAGGTCAGCGGCGCCGACCCGGGCCGGCTCCCGGCCGGTTACGCGCCGCTCTCCAAGGACCTGCGCACCCGCGCACTGCACGCCGCCGACACGCTCGAGCACTACACCGGGCCCTCGTCCCACGACGGCGGCTCGGGAAGCGGCTCGACCGGAGGCAGCGGGGGCTCCGGCGGCTCCGACTCCGGCGGCTCGGGCTCGGGTGGCTCCGGCGCGGGCGGTGCCTCGGGCGCCGGGGGCGCGTCGGGCGGCGATACGGCCGGGGGCGGCACCGGCTCCGGCGGGGCCGGCCCGGACGGCGGGGACGCGAGCCCCACGCCCAGCGGCGCACCCTCCTACGACGGCGGCAAGGCCGTCCAGACCACGGCCTTCGGCACCACGCCGGCCGACCCCGCGAACGCGCTGCGCTACGCCGTCCCGGTCGGTGCCGGGCTCGGCGCCGCCGCGGCGGCGGGCGCGCCCTTCGCAGGCGGCAGCCGACTGCGCCTCCCGCTGCGGGTCCCGCTCCCCGGCGGCCGCACGGTGACCGTCGTACCGGCGTTCACCCTGCCCGAACGGCTGCGGAGGCTGCTGCCGCCGGGCCGGGGCTGACCCTCCGACCGGAGCCGGGCCTTCCGGGGCCCGGCTCCCCACAGACGGCCGCCCGCCCCGAAAGGCAGTCGGGGCGGACGGCCTGTACCACCCTGCCAGATCCTCGGCGTGCTCTCGGCCGGCGCGACGCAGGGACCCCCCACGGCACCTCCCCCACACCCACCGCACAGCACATCCACGCACACCGTCAGGAGACTCTCGATGCGCAGAATGCGCTCTACGGCCGCGCTCGTCGCCGCCGCCGTGGTGGCCGGTGGCCTCGCTCTGGCGAGCCCGGCGTCCGCCGACCCCGCACCCGCCGGGACGTTCCGCCAGCTCGTCGGCGTGGGCTCCGACACCACGCAGGACGTGCTCAACGCCCTCGCCGGTGACGCCCCCGGCTACGCCGGCTCCGCCATCAAGTCGGCGGGCGGCGCGGGCATCGCCTCGTACGACGCGGTCGAGCCCGGCACCGGCTCCACCGCCTCCAAGATCCAGACCCGCACGGGCGGCCCGTCCTTCCTGCGGCCCAACGGCTCCGGCAAGGGCCGTCTCGCGCTGAGCATGTCGCTGACGGGCGACAAGTTCCCCGACAGCAACGGTGCCGCCATCAAGGGCCAGGTCGACTTCGCCCGCTCCTCCGGCGGCCCGAGCACCTCCGGCAGCGCGCTCACCTACATCCCCTTCGCCCGGGACGCCGTCGGTGTCGCGGTGCGCGGCTCGGCCCTGGACAACCTGACGGTCGACCAGCTGCACGACATCTACGCGGGCATCCTCAAGGACGTGAACGGCCAGGCCGTTCACCCGTACATCCCGCAGAACGGGTCCGGCACCCGCGCCTTCTTCCTCGGCACGATCGGTCTCAACGACTCGACGATCGACCCCAAGATCCCGACCGTTCAGGAGAACCAGGCCAACGACGCCCTCACCGCCGCCGGCGCGCTCGTCCCGTTCTCCGTGGGCAGCTGGATCGCCCAGATCAACGGGGTCGCCCCGGACCACAGCACGACCGCTGCCGCCGCCGGCGCCCACCTCGCCTCGGTGCAGCTGCCCGGCGACAAGGGCGTCACCAGCCCGGTGACGACCGTCAACGGCCGGCTCGAGCCGGTCCGCGGCTACTACGAGAACGCCACCTTCGGCCGGGACGTCTACAACGTCGTTCCCAGCCGGGCGATCGACCCCACCAGCATCTTCTTCGACAAGGACGTCTACGACGTCTTTGTCACCGACAGCGGCCACACCGCCCAGATGGCCACCGACAACTCCCAGAAGGTCATCGCCGACTTCGGCTTCATGAACGAGTCGTACAACGGCTCGATCAACCCGGCCAAGCACGCCAAGTTCGGCGGTCTGGAGCAGTCGGGCATCGACCTCACTGCGCCCGCCGCGCCGGCCCTCAAGGCCACCGCCGACACCGGGAAGCTCGCGCTGACGTGGACCGCCCCGGCCGCCCCCGGCCTGCCGGTCACCGACTACCGCGTCACGCTGACCCGTGCGGACGGCACCGTCGCGGCGGCCAAGGACGTCCCGGCCAAGACCACGTCGTACTCGTTCAGCGGTCTGGCCGGCGGCAAGTACACCGCCACGGTCGCCGCCGCCAACCTCAACGGCACCGGCGCCCCCGCCACCTGGACCGGTGACGTCACCCTCAAGTCCGCGAGCACCACGAAGGCGACCGCCACGACGACCGCGTACGGCAAGGCGCCGAAGGTCGCCGTCACCGTCACCGGCTCGAACGGGGCCGTCCCCAGCGGCAAGGTGACGGTGAAGGAGGGCTCCACCACCCTCGGCACCGGCACCCTCAGCTCCTCCGGCAAGGTCACCGTCAGCCTGTCCAACCACCTGAAGGTCGCGACGCACAAGCTGACCGTCTACTACGGCGGCGACAGCAAGCTCAACGCGTCCTCGGCGACGGTCTCGCTGAAGATCACCAAGGCGACCCCGTCGGTCGCCGTCACCCGGCCCTCCTCGATCAGCCACACCGCCCGCGCCAAGGTCACCGCGAAGGTCACCGCGACCGGCACCACGCCGACCGGCACCGTGCGCGTCTACGAGGGCTCCAAGGTGATCGCCACCGGCACGCTGAAGTCCGGCAAGGTGACCATCACCCTGCCGAAGCTGAGCCGCGGCAAGCACACGCTGCGCGCGTACTACGCGGGCTCCTCGACGGTGAACGCGAAGAACAGCGCGAACTTCACCATCAAGTCCACCTGACCCCGCTGCCGGGGAGGCCGCCGCGACGGCGGTCTCCCCGGCGGTACGTGAAACCCCACGACCCATGAAGGAGGCGGGCCGCCGTGACGGTCGCCGTACAGACCATGCCCGCACCGGCCCTGCTCCGGACCCGCGTCCGGAGCGTCCCGGCCGTCCGCCACATCGCCCGGGGCGCCCTGCTCAGCCTCGCCGCCCTGCTGCTCGGCATCACCGCCCAACTGCTGTTCCTGAGCGGCGTCCAGGAACGGGCCGCCCAGCACACGGCGTACGACGAACTGCGCAACGCACTCGCCCTGGGCACGGCCCCGGTCTCCCAGACCGACCAGCAGGGCAGGCTGCTGGCGCCCGGTACGCCGGTCGCCCTGATCGACATCCCCTCCCTGCGCGTGCGTCAGGTGGTTCTCGAAGGGACCGACTCCGGCGTCATGACCGACGGCCCCGGCCACCGCCGTGACACCCCGATGCCCGGGCAGGCCGGCACCAGCGTGCTGATGGGGCGGGCGGCCGCCTACGGCGGCCCGTTCGAACGGTTGGCCGACCTCGCCGAGGGTGACAGGTTCACGGTGACGACCGGCCAGGGCGCGGCGAAGTACCAGGTCGTCGGCGTGCGGCGGGCCGGAGACCCGGCGCCTGCCCCCTTGGCCTCCGGCCAGGGCCGTCTGGTGCTGGCCACGGCCACCGGCCCGAGCTACATGCCGGGCGGCATCCTGCGCGTCGACGCGGACCTGGTCTCCGCACCCTTCGAGACCCCGGCGGCCGTGATCAGGCCCGGCACGCTGCCGGAGTCCGAGCAGCCGCTGGCCCGCCCCTCCGGGGTGCCGTGGCCGCTGGTGATGTGGCTCCAGGCCCTGCTGGTCGCGGCCGTCGCCGCGGTATGGACCTGGCACCGCTGGGGCCGCCACCAGACGTGGATCGTCTTCGCCCCGGTGGTCGCCGTGCTGGGCCTCCAGGTCGCCACCCGGACCACCGAACTGCTGCCCAACCTGATGTGACCGCTTCCCGAGCCCAGCCGCGAACCGAGGTACCCGCCGTGACCGATGCCACCGACTCCCTGACCGACACGGTCGTCCTGCCCCCCGTCACCGACGTCACCACCTTCCCCGCCGCCCCGGGCGGGCCGATGACCGCTCCCGCGACGCTCGAGGCCCGTGAGGTGTCGGCCTGGTTCGGCAGCCACCAGGTGCTGAGCCGGGTGTCGCTGACGATGCCCGCCGGCCAGGTCACCGCCCTGATCGGCCCCTCCGGCTGCGGCAAGTCGACGTTCCTGCGCACCCTCAACCGCATGCACGAGCTGATCCCGGCGGCGGCCTTCGCGGGCGAGGTGCTCTTCGAGGGCGAGGACATCTACGCCCCCGAGCGCCGCCTGACCGACGCCCGGCGGCGCATCGGCATGGTCTTCCAGAAGCCCAACCCCTTCCCCGCCATGTCGATCTACGACAACGTGGTGGCGGGCCTTCGTCTGACGGGCACGCGCGCGAGCCGTCGGACGAAGGACGAACTGGTCGAGGAGTCCCTCACCCGCGCCGGCCTGTGGAAGGAGGTCAGGGACCGCCTCCGCCAGCCCGGTGGCGCGCTCTCCGGCGGCCAGCAGCAGCGCCTGTGCATCGCCCGCGCGCTGGCCGTGCGCCCCCGGGTGCTGCTCATGGACGAACCGTGCTCGGCCCTCGACCCCACCTCCACCCGCCGGGTCGAGGAGACGATCCAGGAACTCGCCGGCCAGGTGACGGTCGTGATCGTCACCCACAACATGCAGCAGGCGGCCCGCGTCTCCCACCAGTGCGCCTTCTTCCTCGCCGAGCAGGGCACCCCCGGCGGCATTGTCGAGCACGGCCCGACCGACGACGTCTTCGGCACGCCGAAGGACCAGCGGACGGCGGACTACGTGGCGGGCCGGTTCGGCTGACGGCTCGCCCCCGGGAGACGAGGCGGCCGTCCCGGAGAGCGCGCGATCGCCCGCGAGCCGGTACGACGTATGCGTCCGGGCAGCGGGCATTCAACGGGCTGCCAGCGTGGGTCGTTGCGCCAGTGGTGCCTCGGCGCTGAGGTTGTGCGGATGAAGACCCTGCTCGAGCTCGTCCTGAAGCCCTTGATCGGTGGTCTGCTCGTGGTGGGTTTCGCCCTGGTGGCGGAGGCCGTCGAGCCCAAGCGGCTGGCCGGGATCTTCGCCGCCGCCCCCTCGGTGGCGCTGGGAGGGCTGATCTTGACGGTGGTGTTCAAGGGCGACCTCGACGCGGCGACGGCGGCACGGGGCATGGTCGCCGGAGCACTGGCGTTCACCGCCTACTGTCTCGTCGATGTTCCGGCGCTCGCCCGATTCGGAGCCATGCGCGGATCCGCGGCGGCCCTTGTCGTGTGGTTCGCGACAGCGGCCGCCATCGCCTTCGCGGTGGCGCCGTGAGGCGATCGGCGCGGCCCGCGGACGGCAGTGGAAAGGGAGCCGAAGACACCGACCGGGTGCGGGTCGACCTGCGGGCGGTCGCGCGCACGCCACGCAAGGACCTGCTCCTTCGGTTCGGCTTCGGCGCGGGCGTGTCACTCCTGGCGGCCGTCGTGTCACGGCTCTTCGGGTCGTTCGTCGGCGGCGTCTTCCTCGCCTTTCCCGCCATCCTGCTGGCCAGCCTGACCCTGGTGGCCGAGGAGGAGGGGCTCATGAGCGCCCGCGACGACGCGCGTGGCGCCGCCCTGGGCACCCTGGGGCTCGTGGCGTTCGCCGTCGTCGCCACGGTTCTCCTCCGTCACCACTCGGCGTGGCTCGCGCTCGGGGCCGCTACGGCGGCATGGGCCGTGGTGTCACTCGGCGCCTACGGGGTCGCGCGAGCCACAGGTTCCGGAGGCGACGAACGCTCCCCCGCGGACGGGTGAGGCCCCGCGCAGGTTTGGCCATGGAGCCTTCGGCCACCCGGAGGAGAAGAGGTGGCCATGGTGAAGAAGGAGAACACCGGGGAGTCGCAGGATCCACGCGAGTCACGGAGTGCTCAGGAGCCACGTGGTAAGGACGAGGCCCGTGGGCCGGTGTCCCGGCCGAGGCCGTTGGAAGTGCTGCGTGAGGCGCGGGCCCAGTTCGCCGAGCTGACCGGTCTGAGCGCGGAGTCCGTGACGAGTTTCGAGCAGACGGAGGACGGCTGGTCGCTGGAGGTCGAGGTCCTGGAACTGGCCCGGGTGCCGGACACCATGAGCCTGATGGCGAGCTACCAGGTGGAACTCGATCCGCGGGGTCAGCTCACCGGCTACCGGCGCCTGCACCGCTACGAACGCGGCCGCGCCGACGCCCGCCGGACCGGCGGTCACTAGACCGGCCCCGGCCCCGGGCGGCTCACGTCCGAAGACGCATACACGCGCAGCAGACACAGACGCAGCAGACACAGACAGGAGGCGCGGTTGGCATGACCGTTGTCCCGGCACAGACGTCCGGCGGCACAGGCGGCAGCAGCGGCCTGTACGACGTACTGGAACTCGTCCTCGACCGGGGACTGGTGATCGACGCGTTCGTGCGGGTCTCCCTGGTCGGCATCG
>NZ_JBSGBZ010000069.1:0-36691 GCF_053601495.1 Streptomyces sp. NPDC004721 | reverse complement strand
GGGCGCGCCCACGACCTCGTGGGCGCGCCCCACCGCTGCGCGACTGCGGTGCGGGTGCGTCAACTCAGAGGTTGCACCCGGATGTTGCGGAACCGCACTTTGTTCCCGTGGTCCTGCAGACGGATCGCCCCGGCCGACGGCCCCTCCGGCGCACCGGCGCCGGTCGGACCGTCGATCGCGAAGTCGTCGTGGACCTTCTTGCCGTTCCACACGACCGTCACCCGCGCGTCGGCGGTCTTGCGGCCGCTGTCGTCGTACCGTGCCGCGTGGAACGTGATGTCGTACGTCTGCCAGGTCTCCGGCGCCGTCGCCACGTTCACGTCGGGGGCCTTCTTCAGGTAGATTGCGCCGGCGTCGTTGGTCTCGAGCGTGGCCTTACCGTACGAGTCGAGGATCTGCACCTCGTAGCGTTCCTGAAGGTAGACGCCGCTGTTGCCGCGGTTCTGGCCGGTCACGTCGTCCGGCAGCAGTGGAACCCGGAACTCCACGTGCAGCTTGAAGTCCTGGTAGGCCTCCTTGGTGCGGATGTCGCCGCAGCACACCTCCATCGACTGCTCGGCGGCGAGCGGCCACGCCACGCGCCGCCCGTCCGGATGCTGCCACTGCGTCTGGGAGGCGGTGGTGCCGTCGAAGAGGGTGACCGGGGCTCCGTGCGGACGCACGGTGATCAGGTCGAGGTTGACATGACCGGTGTCTCCGGCGTCGAAGCGGTACGCGAGGGTGTTGTGGCCCGCGCGCAGGCTGACGCGTTCGGTCCGGGTCGACCAGGCGTCCCACGTGCCCGTGGAGGGGAGCTTTGTCTGGCGTAGCTTCTCCCCATTGGCGTACAGGGTGAGGGACTTGGTGCCCTGGAAGGGGTTGGGGCCGTTCGAGTAGCGCAGGTTCACGTCGTACTCGCCGGCCTCGGGGACCGTCACGTCGAACGTCGTGGCCACCTTGCCCTCGGTGGTGTAGCGGTCGACGAAGCCGCTGCCCGAATACCCGGTGTGGTTGGTGTTGACGCCGGCCGTGCCGGTCAGGCGTGCCTCCTCGGCCTCGTACAGCGTGGCGGGCGGCGGCTGCTGTCCCGGCAGCGCGTTGAGCGTGTACCAGGCCTCCGTGCTCCAAAGCGTCTCACCGGACGCGGACGCGAAGGGGCGCGGCGAGCGCACGTGCACGACGCGGCCGGGCTTGAGCCCGTTGAGGCGCAGCCGGACCGTGCGACCGTCGTCGGCGAGCGTCGCCGAGCTGACGGTGAGCCGTTCCTCGGCGATCTTCAGGCCGCCGTAGTCCGATGTCGGGGTGTAGCGCCACTGTTCGGCCTGGTAGCGGGAGGTCAGCTTCTCGGCAGTGGCCTCGGACACCGGCTGGGTGTACTCCAGGTCGAAGCCGTCGGGCACGGCCCGCATCTCCTTGATGTCGAAGGTGTTGCCGCCGTTCGGCGTCAGCTTCTGCAGGCCGAACTTGAGCTTGCCTTCCTGACCCCAGTTGCCGTCGGCGCCCAGGCCGCCCGCGTAGATCGCGCCGTCGGGGCCCATGGTGATCCGGTTGACGCCGGATTCGAGTCCCTGCGTGTAGCGAAACACGGCTCCCTGGTACTGGCCCTTCACCTTCTCCAGATAGCCGCGCTGGAGCCCGCCGTAGGTGACGTCACCGATGAGCATCTGTCCGGCGAACTGGCCCTTGGTCAAGTACAGAGGAGTGCTGGGGGAGTTGGCGATCTCGTTCTGCGGCAGCCACAACACCGGCTGGCTGACAGGACGGTCGTCGAACCGGCCTGACGGTTCGGTGTAGTGGTTGAAGAAGCGGTCCTGCTTGATCTGGACGAGCTTGTTGGCCGGCAGCCAGCCGCCCTGGTTGTCGGTGGTGAAGATGTCACCGCCCGGACCCCAGCCGATCCCGTTGGGCGTGCGCAGACCGCCCGCGACCGGATGGATCTTCCCCGTCTTCTTGCTGACCCGGTACGTGGTGCCGCGGCCCGGGGCCGGCTGCGGGGTGGTGGTCGCCCCGCCGTAGTTGATGGCGACGGACAGGTTCGCGTAGAAGTAGCCGTCGCGGTAGATCAGCCCGAAGGCGAACTCGTGGAAGTTCCCGCTGTAGGGCCAGGTGGCCACGGTGCGGTACTCGTCGGTGACGGAGTCGTTGTCGGTGTCGACGAGCTGGGTCAGCTCGTGCTTCTGTGACACGTAGAGGGAGCCGTCGACGTACTTGATGCCCATCGGCTCGCGCAGCCCGCTCGCGACCTTCTTGACGGTCACCTTGTCGCGGCTGGTGTTCCCGGTGACATGGTCGAGGAGGTACACCTCGCCCGCCTTGTTCTGGGATCCGCCCCACGTGCTGATGGCGAGCCGCCCGTCGGGCAGCCAGTCCATGCCGGTGACCTGCGGCTCGAACCCGTCCGGGCGCAGGTCGGTGAGGGTAAGGTCGGGGCGCACGTCGGTGAGCGGCAGTCCGTCACCGGGGCTGTCCGCGCCGGCCTCGCACTCCTTGCGGCCCGGCGACGTGACCCGTACGACCCCGGCGTCGGTGGTCAGCGACTCTCGCGGCACGACGGTGAAGCCGGTGGCCCCCGGCGGCTTCCAGGCGAGCGTGAGCTGCTGCTCGCCGGTGCGCTCGAAGTAGTCGATGCGGAACGGGTGGGAGCCTGCGATGAGTTCTACGGCCCCGTCCTTGGGCTCGGCGGCGTGCAGCCCGTCGTGGTCGATGACCTCACGGTCGTCGATGGTGAGCCGTGACCCGTCGTCGCTGGTGAGACGGAAGGTGTACGTTCCGTTGGCGGGAATGACGAGGTAACCGGAGGCCTGTGCCGAGAAGTTGTCGGCGAATCCGCCGAAGTCGTTAGTCGAGGACCAGTCCACGGTCGGCATCAGCTTGTCGTGGTTGGGTGTCTGGCCCGGCTTGAGCGTGCACAGCTTGGTGAGCGGGACCTGGGTGTCGAAGACACGCAGGGTGACACCGGGTTCCTGCGGCGGGATGTCGGCGGGTGCGGCGGCGGACGGGGGCGCGGCCGCTATCCCGCTCGCGAGGAAGCCGCCGACGATCAGAGCGGTGAGCTGTCTTCGGGCGCGGCGTAACGGATGTGGATGCATCGGTCCTCCAGGACGGGACCGGAGGCCGCCGGATCGCACTCCGGTCGAGCTTACGGAAACGCGGATGCTGATGCCGAGGAGTCGGTACTCCTACGGTTGTGCCGTCACGGTAGGGGACTTCTGCCGAGTGCGTCCATATTTTGTCATCGGTGAGGGCAAAGTCCAGCCATGGAAGCCCAGTTGGGCGCCTTCGGGATTTGGTCGCAGGAAGTGGCACCAGCGCTACTGGAGCCCCGGCGTGATGATCTACTGGCACGTCGAGCGGTAATCGGTGTGTGCGGCCCGTCTCGTCGCACAGCTCACGGAGAGCCTGGGTGTCCAGGTGCTCGTACGCCGCGACGGCGGTATCACCGCTGTTTACTGTTGGAGATGGTGTCCCGCCGCCCATCGGGCAGACCTGGCGAGGCGTCAGTGCATTACTGTCCGAAACGCATGCAGGGGCGAAGTTCACGATCAGCGATGGCGGAGACCACCGCGCGGGCGGCGTCTGGAAGGCCGGCGACCTGTCCGTGCTGCTGTGGTCGGGCCCATGGTCGGGGCCCGCTCAACCGGACTGCGCGCTTGAGGAAACCCCGACGGCCCCTGGTAACTGCTGAGTCGCGTCCTGAATCAGGAGCGGTTCGCGGACGTGAGCACGGGCTTGGTGACGTTGTTCTTCGTCATGAGCGTGACCAGGTCGAAGACCACGGTGGCGGCGGCGACGGTGGTGATTTCGGCGTGGTCGTATGCGGGAGCGACTTCGACCACGTCACCGCCGATGATGTTGAGTCCGTCGAGGCTGCGGAGCAGGCGAAGGAGCTCCCGGCTGTTGAACCCGCCCATCTCCGGGGTGCCCGTCCCGGGCGCGAATGCGGGGTCGAGGACGTCGATGTCGATCGAGACGTACACCGGTGCGTCGCCCACCCGTCGCCGTACGGCGTCCACTGCCCCCTCGATTCCGATCACGTCGAGGTCTCCCGCACGGATGGCGCGGAAGCCGAACGCCTTGTCGTTCACGAGGTCCATCTGGTCGTAGATCGGTCCGCGGATGCCCAGGTGTATGGACTTCTCCTCGGCGAGCAGGCCCTCTTCGAAGGCGCGGCGGAACACCGTGCCGTGTGTGATCGGGGCGTTGAAGTAGGTGTCCCAGGTGTCGAGGTGCGCGTCGAAGTGGACCAGCGCGATCGGGCCGTACTTGTCCTTGGCCGCGCGGAGCATGGGCAGTGCGACGGTGTGGTCGCCGCCGATGGTCACGATGCGCCGGTCGGAGTGTCCCGCGACGTCGCGGGCGTGGTTCTCGATCTGGGCGACCGCCTCGTCGATGCTGAAGGGCGTGCAGGGGACGTCGCCGGCGTCGACGACCTGGACTGCTTCCAGCGGCGCGGTGTCGAGTTCGACGTGGAACTTGGGGCGCAGGTGACGCGAGGCCTGGCGGACGCCCATCGGTCCGAAGCGGGCTCCCGGGCGGTACGACGTGCCCCCGTCGAACGGCACGCCCAGGACCGCGATGTCGTAGTCGCTGACCGAGCCGATGTCGGGGATCCGGGCGAAGGTGCCCAGGCCGGCGAACCGGGGGACCTTCGTGGCGTCCAGGGCCCCGATCGGGGCGGGGCGGCTGTCGTGATACATGACGGTCTCCAGTCAGTTCGTAGCGGTGGTGGTGAGTGAGGAACCAGCGGGCTCGGCCGGGTGGCCTGCGCCCGCGGCGGTTTCGCTGAGCGCCCGGCCTCGGGTCTCGATGCCCCAGGCCAGCGTGACCAGGAGCCCGACGACCGACACGACGGCGCCGATGAGGAGTGGCAGGCTCTGGCTCTTGGCCAGGGCGAACGGCATCAGGAAGGTGGCCGCGGCCGATCCGATGCGGGAGAACGCCGTTCCCACTCCGACGGCGGTGGCGCGGACCTCGGTCGGGAAGAGTTCGTTGGGGTAGACCACCTCGAGGAAGCTGGAGCCTCCGGAGGCGAGGGCGAAGACGCAGACCGAGGTGAAGGAGACCCAGGTCGGCAGTCCGGGCACGAGACCGGGTATGCCCAGGGCGACCGCGATGATCCCGAAGGACCCAAGCAGCAGCGCCCGGCGGCCGATCCGCTCGACCAGCCAGAGTCCGGGGATGCCGCCGATGACGAAGAGCACGGCGAGGAAGACCTCGGCGGTGTTGCCGGTGATTCCCATGCCCGCCAGCAGGTCGGGGGCGAAGGAATAGAGCGCGAACAGCGGAATCACCTGGGCGGTCCAGAAGATTCCGACGAACAGGGTGCGCTTGAGGTACGGCGAGCGGAACACCGTCGTGTAGCCAGTTCGCGCGAGCGCCGGTTCCGCGGTCAGGTCCGCCACGCCGTACTGCGGACCGAAGACCTTCTTGATCGCCCGGTCGGCGTCGTCGGGACGGCCCTTGCTGAGCAGCCAGCGCGGCGACTCCGGCGTACCGAGCCGCAGGAACAGTGTCACTATGGCGAACACGGCCGGGCTGGCGAGCATGAACCGCCAGGCGTTCGTACCGAGGCCCGCAAGGCCCACGCCCACGACGTACGCCGCCGCGGCACCGAGTGCCCAGACGACGAAGGTCGCACCGAGCATCCGGCCTCGGAACCGTCGCGGGAGGTACTCCGCCAGCAGCGACGTGGCGATCGGGTAGTCGGCACCGATGGCCGCGCCGAGGAGGAAGCGCAGGAGCACGAGTTGCCACACCTCCGTCGTGAAGGCGGACAGCACGGAGAACAGCGCGAGCGCGGCGAGGTCGGCGATGTACATGATGTGCCGGCCGATCTTGTCGGTGACGTATCCGAAGACCGCCCCGCCCACGAAGATGCCGACCAGGCTGGCGGCCGCGACCAGACCCTTGTCGCCGGTGGTCATGTCCAGGGCCGGCGTGAGTGTCGTGAAGGCGACCCCGATGACCGCGATCGCGTAGCCGTCGATGAACGGTCCGCCTGACGAGTAGGCGGTCAGTTTCTTGTGGAAGCGCGTCAGTGGCGCGTCGTCTATGAGGTTCGATCGAGCAGTCATGGAGGAGTCCTTGCCTCGCGGCGGCCGTGCGGAGGTGTGGCGTCCACATGTACGCCGCCGTGACGTGCGTCGCGTAGACGCGGAGTGCTCAAAGTTCTCGACCGTGCTTATCCATTTGCACAACGCTGCTATGCGTATGGTCAGACGCCGTCTACCGTGAGCCCATGCCAATCACGGTGGGCGAGCTGCTCGAGATGCCACATCTGCGCCTGAGGCTGCACTCGGGGGCCGACGCCTTGGACCGGCCCGTCTCGTGGACGCACACGACCGACCTGCCCGAGCCGTGGCGCTGGGTGGCCGGCGGTGAACTCCTCATGACGAACGGCAAGCCCATCCCCCGCAGCGCGTCCGGCCAGAAGGAGCTGATCCGGCACCTGGTCGATCACGGTGCCGCCGCGCTGGCCATCGGCGAGCAGATGTACGCCCCGGCACTGACCAGGCTGCTGGCCCGGACGAGCGAAGAACTGGGCTTCCCGGTGCTCTGGATCGCCTACCCCATGCCGTTCGTCGCGATCTCCCGCGCGGTCGCCGAGGCGACCCTCCTGGAACAGTCCCAACGCCTGATCCGGACCGAACGGATCTACCAGGCGCTGCAGCAGATCTCCTCGCAGAGCTCCGGACTGACATCGCTCACCAGAGCCCTGTCCCGCGAGCTCGGCTGCGACGTCCGGGTGTGCGACCGGGCGACTGGCCACAACTGGTATCCGGGCGTCGTTCCGTTCCCCGAGGAGATCCGCACCGCCGTGGCCGAGCGCCGCGGAAGGCTCCGCGCCGGGGTCATCGCGAGCCACCTCGCTGGAGACCGTTACGCACTCCTGGTCGACGTACCGACACATCCGGACGCGGTCCTCGTCGCCCTCCCCGAACAGACCGAACTGCCGGACGCGCTGCTCCTGCAGCACGCCGCGACGGTGTGTGCACTGGCGCTTTCCCAAGCCCGCCTGACGATCGAGCACGACCGCAGGAGAGGTGCAGAACTTCTGCTCCAGATCCTCGATGCGCAGATGGCGCCGGCCACAGCCCAGCGCCGGCTTGAGGAGTTCGGCCTCCGACTCGAGGAAGCAGTGTGCGTGGCGGCACGCAACGACGACGATCCAGACCTGCTCGCAACCACGCACCTCGAACTGTGGCGCTCGGCCGTCAGCCACCTCACGGTGCAGCGAGGCGACACCTCGCTCACGATACTTCCCGACGCCGCCGTTCCGGTGCTTGTGCAAGCCCTTGGGCAGCTCGGTCGGGCGGGCGTCAGCGATCTGATCGTCCGCGCTGACCGCATGGCCGACGCGGTACGGGAGGCCACGTGGTCGCTCGACATCGTGAAGGAGCAGGGAACCCCACTGCTGCGGTACGCGGAGGCCGACCCGCTCCTCGGGCCCCGCAACCCGGCAGAGGCACGGGCGCTCGTCGACCGCGTACTGCGTCCCGTCCTCGATCTGCCGCAGGGGCAGGCCGACGAGCTGCTCACGACCCTGCGGGTATTCTTCGAGAACCGTAGGTCCTGGCAACGGACGGCCGAGACGTTGCAAGTCCACCGGCAGACAGTGCTTTACCGCGTTCGCCGCATCGAGCAGCTGACCGGGAAGCAGATCGCCGACACCAATGATCTGACCACGCTGTGGCTCGCCCTGAAGGCCACCTGAGGACGAGGCTCTGGCGAGACCCGAAGCCTTCGCCCAACGGCTCGACGTGTCCTACGGCCGCAGCCCTGTGACTGATTCCCAATGATGCTTGCGGACGGACCCTGGGGTTTCGCGCATGAATCGTTGATCAACGCCGTCCATGAGCAGGACGAAGCTGCCCGCTTCCTTGCTTGGCCGGGCGATTTCGACCCGGACCGAGGCGGTGGCGAGGAAATCCACCTAGCATCCGGCGCTGCGCTGGAGGGATCCGCCGGTGACGGAGCCGGGGGCACCCTCTTCTTTTGCGGGGAGGACGCCGAGGATCGTCCCCTTTTGTGCGCAGACTCTGAGGGGCGTGCGGCACTGATCGCGATCGGTCTCCCCGAACTTCTGCAGCTTTTGCTGGTCGCCCCATGGTGGCGCGGCTGCCAAACGTTCACCGCGCAGGAAAGTCGCAAGCTCGCGGCCGAGTACTTGGAAGACATGCCAGACCTCGTCGCCCGACGAGACCGCGCCGCCGCGGTCCTTGGCCTTGTCCTTCCTGCTGCAGGGGACGTCTTGGCCCGCCTGCCGCTGATCGCGGATGAGGGCCCATCGAGGCGGCGGCGAGCAGGGGCGAGGACACCCCCGCGTAGGTGGCAAGGACCTCCTGGTTACCTTGACGCACGCCGCCAGGGCCTGGACTTCACTGTCCTGGACGCCGACCCGGAGCCGATGCAGTTGCGCGCATCGCGGGCAGGCTTTACCGGGGCTCTTGCAGAAAGCCCGCGTGAACGACTCCGTTGGGAAATCCGCAAACCGGCTGTACTGGCTCGCCCCGCTGCCGGTAGTGGCCCTCCACGGCATCGGTCCCCGCCAAGCCCCAGGCCGCCTGGTGGCGTCGGCGCAGCAGCAGGCCGAGCCCGCCGTGATCACGGGCATGCTCCGCAGGGGCTCAGCGCCGCAGCGGGTGTACTGGGGAGCGGGTCTCGAGCCCTGGCAAGTCCTGGACACGCAGGGTCGGATCACTGGCTGGCTGCTCGTGGACACACCGCGCCGCGAATCCGGAGCCATGTACTACCTCAGCGATGCCGAACCCCGGCCCGGCAAGCCAACGACTCCGCGTACATCCCCGCACCTCGACCCAATGCAGTGATGAGCGCCAGCCGCCCGGACGTCCAGCGGGCCAGGCGCCGGCCCCGTTGCCCGAGACGCCTGCAGACCGGATGCGGGCGATGGAGGCCTAGCTGTACCGCGCGGGGGACGACGGGGTGCGGGCCGATGCCGCGGGCCCGGTCGGCGGCGATCCGGCCGACTTTCCCTGAGCCGCTGGACCAGGTCCGCGAGCCGGGCACGGTCGGGCTCGACGACGAAGAAGACGGCCCGGCCGTCCCTCGGACGGACCTCGGGCGGCGAGGCGATGGTGACCAGCGTGCCCCCGGCCCGCACCAGCGGGGCCGAGCGCTCCTGGACCTCGCCGCCGATCACGTCGAGGACCAGATCGACCTTCTCGACGCCCCCCAGTCGATCGGCCTGCAGATCCACGAAGGCATCCACGCCCAGCCCGACGGTCCAGCCGGCCAGCCCGAACACCCGCTGGCCCACCGAGAGACCGGTGGTGCCGTACCCGAGTTCGGCAACGACGCCCGACAGCTCGTGTCCAGGCACGCTCGGCGTCCGGTCGCGCCCGGCGCGATCCGTCCACGTTCCCGGCCAGGCGAGTTCCCCCCGGGGTGAACCCGGCGGCATGCACGCGCACGATGACGTCGTTCTCGGCGAGGTGGGGGTAGGGCACCTCCGTCAGCGATATTCCCTCGACACCGGCGGCGCGGTCTCGAACGGCGACGGACTGCATGCCAGGTCCTCTCTCCGGTGGTGATTCAGGCTTCGCCCCCTTCGAGCGATCGGAAACAGGCTGCCACGAACTCCCGCAGCCCGCCTGCTGCCGCTTTTGACGGACTGCCGTTCGTGACGCCCATTCAGGCCGCGTTTGGCTGGCGCTGGACGTCACGACTGCCCGAGCTGTTACGCGCCCGCCAGCAGTGCCTGCCGCACTCGGGGCGTCCTGCAGCGCTCAGAGGAGGAGTAGCAAGCAAGATCAATGTCGGCGCCAATCACGCTTCCGTCGATCCCCAAGGCGGCCTTCCTTCGTGCCGGTGAAGATCAGGGCATACGGTCACGTAGCCCCACCCGCCCAGAAGGTGCGCCTTGCAAAGCGCAGGGACGGGGAGCCACCGTAGAAAAGAAATCAGTTTCTCAAGTTTCCGACAGTGGCGAGCAGCGCGCTGACGTGATCGTGGAGGCGGTCGGCCGACTGTTCCTCGCCCCGGGTTCCGGGTTCGCGGCGGTAGAGCGCACGCTGGTGGCAGCGGCCGAGGGCGCGGAAGGGCAGCCCTTCGATGTGCTGGCACAGCGCTTCCTGATCGCGGCAGGCAGCGAGCTCGGGCGTCGGCGCGGCTCAGCTCGCGACGGGGCGGGGTGATGCGATGCTGCGCCAGTACGTGGAGCAGCGTGCGGATGCGATCGTCCACCGGAGGCCGGGACGGGCACCGCCCGAGCTGCTGAGTGAGATCACCCGCGGCGCGCTGGAGCGGCTGCTCAACTCGCAGTTGCCGCACGAACTCGACTGGACGGCAGCCGATCTGCTGCGGGCGACCGTCGACACCGTGCTCCACGGGGCGATCCGCTCAGCAGACCCCGGCACCCACGGCGAAGGACTCCGAGCGGTCACTCCGACGGCCCGCGACGACGAACAGGAGGTGGGCCCATGACCGGGGCAACCGGCAGAGTGGCATTGGTGACAGGGGCCAGCAGCGGAATCGGCGCGGCCACCGCGCGCCTGCTAGCCGCGCGAGGGATGCGCGTGGTGGTCAACTACCTCCGCAACACCAAGGCGGCCGAGGAGGTCGTGGCCGGCATCGAGGCGGCAGGCGGCCAGGCCATGGTCGTGCAGGCCGACGTGCGCGAGCCGGCGGCGATCGAGAGCATGGTCGAGCAGGTCCAGGCGGCCTGGGGCAGCATCGACGTGCTCGTGCACAACGCGCTCATCCCGTATGCGGTCAAGTCGTTCCAGGACATGACGTGGGAAGAACTGGGCGGCAAGATCGACGCCGAGATGCATGCGGCGTTCGCGGTTACCAAGGCCGTCTTGCCCGCCATGTCCGAACAGGGCTGGGGACGCATCATCTACATCAGCACCGGCCTCAGCCGCCGGCCCCGCCAGGGCATGATCGCACTGGGCGCGGCCAAGGCCGCCCTGGAGCAGTTCGCCCGCTACCTCGCCCAGGAACTGGGCCCGCAGGGCATCACGGTCAACATCGTCGCAGCCGGCCCGGTGGAGGACACCCGCCTGGGGTCCGCGCTCGACGAGAAGATCAAGCAGCGGCAGGTGGCCCTCACCCCCATGGGCCGCCTGGCACGCCCGGCCGATGTCGCCCAAGCGGTCGCCTTCTACGCCGGCGAGGACAACGCCTTCATGACCGGCACCACGGCCGCGGTCAACGGCGGAATGTCGATGGACTGACAGCCCGACCGGCGATGACACGATCAAGGAAGAGCTTCATGTACACGATCGATCTCGCCTATGTCGGGCGGGGCCTGCACGAGGAACTGGCCGCCTACATCGCCGACCAGGAGGACTTCTACGCCGACGAGGGCGTCCACGTCGCGCTGCGCGACGGCTGCTCCTGGGACGTTGAGCGCCTGCGCCGCTGCGCCACTATCGGGCTCGGCAGGGCACTGCTGTCCCGGCTGACCGACGGCACCCCGTGGGTCGCACTCAATGTCAACACCCACCACCCGCTGTTCTGGTTCCTCGCCCGTCCCGGCCTGGCCTCCCTGGCCGACCTGGCCGGCCAAAGGCTCGCGGTCCACGCCCCCCACACCCCACCCGGGTGCTTCGCCCGGATCGTGCTGCGCCAGGCCGGCCTCGACCCGGACCGCGACGTCCACACCGTTGTCCGCTATCCCGGCGACTACGGCATGGACCTGCGCCACCTGCACAACGGCAGTATCGACGCCGCCTACGTCGGCAGCACCATGGCACCTGAGGCGGTCGCCGCCGAGCACGGCTGGCAGGTGCCGGCCTGGGTCGGCGACCACTTCCAGATCGCCACCGTGGGTGTGGCCGTTGACCCCACCTACATCTCCCCGGACGACCCCGCGGTCCAGGCCGTCGTACGAGCCCACCGGCGCGCGCTGCAGGCGATCCACAACGACCCCGACATCACGGTGTGGCACATGCGGACATTCCTCGGCGGACAGACCGAGGATGAAGTCCGAGCTCACTACGAGAGGTTCATCGCACCGTACTTCACCACCGACGGCCACGCCGACCTCACCGTCGGCGACAGCGCGATCACCGCGGTCGCCGCCGAACTCGGCGTCCCCGCCACTGTCACCGCAGCCAAGTTCTACCGCACCGCAACCACCACACCCTAGCCCCGGGCTTTCGCGAGTGGGGTGTCCGATGCTTGATCAAATAAGCGAGGAGTGCCGCTGACCTGACTCTATGAGGGCCGGGCCCCCTTCCCTGCACAGCCCGGTGGATTCTGGTTCCGGGTCCCATACGTGCTCGGAAAGGAGGCCCTCAATGTCGGTCTACGTCGGCATCGACGTGCACCGCAAGCGCTCGCAGATCGCGGTCGTTGATCACGATGGTGCGGTGCAGGTGAATCGGAACGTGCCCAACGGGGTCGAGACGGTGCTCTCGGTGATCGGGGATCTTCCGATCGGAGCCCCGGTGGCCTTCGAGGCCGCCTACGGCTGGGGCTGGCTCGTGGACTGCTGGAGGACTACGGCTTCGAGCCGCACCTGGTGCACCCGCTGCGGTGCAAGGCCATCGCCTCCGCGCGGCTGAAGAACGACAAGGTCGACGCGGCGACCCTCGCCCATCTGCTGCGTGCGGATCTGCTGCCGGAGGCGTGGATTGCCCCGCTGGGGGGTGCGCCAGCAACGGGCTCTGCTGCGCCACCGCTGCCAGCTGGTGCGTCTGCGCACGCTGCTGCGCAACCGTGTCCATGCCGTCCTGGCGGACTACGGCTGTGACCGCTCCGGCAGCTACTTCACCACTCCGGGACGGGTCTGGCTCGACGGCTTGGACCTGCCGGACGCCTCGCGCCGCGTGGTCGACGATCTTCTGGTCCTGATGGACGCCCTCCGAGGGCCGATCGACGCCCTGGACCAGCAGCTGGTCGCGCACGCCCGTGGTGATCCGCGGGTCAAAACCCTCACCCAGCTGCCGGGGGTGGGTACGCTCACCGCCCTGGTCATCGTGGCCGAGATCGGTGACATCAGCCGCTTCCCCTCCGCCCGCAAGCTCGCCGCGTGGGCGGGGCTCACCCCGACGGTCCGCAGCTCGGATATGACGGTCCGGCACGGCCACATCTCCAAGCAGGGTTCGGACTGGCTGCGGTGGCAGCACGTCCATGTCCTCGGCCTCGATGACGGCGTCGAAGGAGTCGGTGTACTTGCTGTCGCGGTCGCGGAGAACGAAGCGCAGCGACTCGACGCGGGCGCCGAGGTCGGCGGTCAGATTGCGGGCCTGCTGGGCCGCCCACTGCGCGGTGGAGTGGGCGGTGATCCGGTGATGTGGAGCCGGCGGGTGCCGTGTTCGAGGAACGCCAACGCGTACAGCCGTCTGCCAGTGATCGTGTCGAGGTGGAAGAAGTTCGCCGCGGTGGTCCCCTCGGCCTGGGTGGTGAGGAATTCGCGGCAGCTCGGGCCGGTGCGGCGCGGGGCCGGGCCGATGCCGGCCGCGTGCAGGATTTCCCAGACCGTGGACCGTGCGATCGGCTGCCCAGCCGGGCCAGTTCACTCTGGATCCGCCGCTGGCCCCACCGCGGGTTCTCCTTTGCCAGATGCAGAACCAGCTTCTTGAGCGCGGCGGCCGTGGGAGGATGGCCGGTGCGGCGTCGGTCGGCGTGGTCCCACTTCTTGGCGATGAGCCTGCGGTGCCAGGCCAGCGGCGGCACCGGCGTGACCGGGAAGACACAGCTCAGCCTCGGTCGACGACAGCGACTGCAGCCCACTGTGCCCCCGGAGTCCTAGCCCGGACACCAGAGAACAAGTAACCCGCGGGTAGCTTTCAGGACTTCGTGGCTGCGGTCTTCTTCGGCTGGCGAAGCACGGTCCTGGTCTTGTCGAGGTGTCCGTACACCGTGGACCGCGGCACACCGAACATGTCGGCGATCTGCTGGATGGTCTTTCCCCGCTCATCGTCGAGCCGTTGGGCGAGCGCGGCCTGGTCCTCGGTGAGCTTCGGCCGGCGCCCGCCGACCCGCCCCCGGGCCCGCGCGGAGGCGAGGCCGTCGTTCGTATTCGCCACGATCAGCTCACGCTGGAGCTCTGCCAATACAGACAGCATCCCGAACATCGCCCGCCCCTCCATGGTGGCGGTGTCGATGCCCTGATCGATGACGTGCAGCCCGATACTCCGTTCGCGCAGCTCAGCGCCGAGGGTCACCAGGTGCAGCACGGAGCGGGAGAGCCGGTCGAGCCGGTGACCTTCAATGTGTCGCCCTCGCAGAGCAGTTGCATGACGAGATCGAGCTTCCGGCGGGAAGCCTTCGCACCGCTGGCGATGGGCCGCGGCTTGCCGCGCGGTCGACTCGGGCCTGGTGGCGAACAAGGCTGGGCCCGATGTGGCTGGGCTTCCACATGCGCCCTACGGGCATCGGGCCACTGGCCGCGTTCAGGCCGAGCCGCGCCAATCCTCCCCGCGCATCTCCCACGCGCTCTGGTCGTCCGGACGACGTGACACACTGGCGGCTCAGGCAGCGGTGAACGGGGGATGATCCGGTTGGGTCTGGAGATCGAGAGCCGGCCGTCGGAGCTGCCGTACATCGAGCGGGTGTGGCGCAGCCGCAGCGACGACGTGGGCCGGATGACGTCGATCGCGACATCGCACTGGGAGCTCGTCTTCTGGGAGCACCACGGTCAGGTCCAGGCGGCCGTACTGGGCCCGGAGCCCAAGGCCTGCCTGGCCCCCGTCCCCAAGGACGCCACGTTCTTCGGCATCAGCTTTGCCCTCGGCACCTCGATGCCGCACATACCGATCAGCCGGCTTGTGGGCGGTAGCGCGGAGATACCCGACGTGACGCGGCGCTGCGTCTGGCTGAAGGGCTCCGCTTGGCACCCGCCCGATTACGACAACGCGGAGGCGTTCGTACGGCGCATGGTGCGTGAGGGCATCGTGGACTGCGACCCGATTGTGCCCGCCGTGCTCGACGGCGCCACCCTCGACGTCTCCGAGCGCACCCTCCAGCGGCGCTTCGTCGCGGCGACGGGCCTCACCCGGGGCGCCATCCGGCAGATCCGCCGCGCCCGTGAGGCGGCGGTACTGATCCAGGAGGGTGCGCCGGCCCAGGACGTCGTGCATCGGCTGGGTTACTTCGACCAGCCGCATCTGGCGCGGTCCTTGACCCGGTACATCGGCCGGACCGCCACTCGGCTGAGCGCTCCGGACAGGGCGGAGCCCCTGTCGCTTCTGTACAAGACCTCAGCCTCGACGCCCGCATAGTCTTCCTGGCGTAGCCGACGGGGTCGGCGCGTCCCGGTCAGAGGGCCGTCCCGGCCGGGACCGGGCAGACGACCCCGAACTCATGACGGAGGAATCATGCGCAAGGTCGTTTCGGGTCTGTTCGTCTCGCTCGATGGGGTCGCCCAGTCGCCGAACGAGTGGCAGTTCGCTTTCGACGAGGAGATGGGCGCGGCGCTGGGGGAGACGCTGGAGACGGCCGACACGATTCTGCTGGGCCGGGTGACCTTCACCGAGTGGGCCGGGTACTGGCCGACGGTGACCAGCGGCGAGGACGCCGGTTTCGCCAAGTGGATCAACGATTCGCCCAAGTACGTCGTCTCCTCCACGCTGGACAGTGTCGAGGACTGGGCGAACAGCACGCTCATCAACGGCGATCTGGCGGCCGCGATCGCGGAGCTCAAGGCGGGCGAGGGCAAGGACGTCACCGTCGCGGGCAGCCCGACGCTGGTGCGTTCGCTGCTGGAGCAGGACCTGCTGGACGAACTGGTACTGCTGATCCACCCGGTGGTGGCCGGCGAGGGCCGCAAGAAGCTGTTCGCCGACGACGCCAACCTGAAGAAGTTGGAGCTGGTGAGCGCCCGGCCGACCAGCAGCGGAGTGATCATCGCCACCTACCGTCCGACGCGCTGAGCACTGCTCGGCGCGGGCTTGGTACAGGGACGGGTAGGAGATCGATCCTCTTGTCCATGTCGAGGCGGAACGTGCCGTACGGGTTGATGTGCGACCAGAAGAGCGCGGTCAGCCCGCGTCGGTCCTCATCCGAGAGCTTCTTGGCCCAGGCCGGTTCGGCAAGTACCCGTTGGAGCAGCAGCGTGTTGATTGGACCAGGTTGGACTGGAGGAGGTGGAGCGCGAGCATCGCGGTCTCGGCGTGCTCCTTGTCCGGGCCGGTGAGGGCGCCATCCTTGCCGTAGTGCAGCACGGTGTTCGCCGAGTTCCAGTTCTCCACGACCTGGAGGCCGCCGTGGATCTCGCGGCGCAGGTCCGGACTGGCGAGGTAGTCGCACGCGAAGATGGTGCGGACCGCGCGGCCGAGTTCTTCGAGTGCGGCATGGGTGGGGTGTTTGGGACCGCCGCGGGTGAAGCGGCGCAGGACCTGTTCCGCCTCCGTGGTGCCCAGGCGCAGGGCGGTGGCGTACTTGACCATCTGGTCGTACTGCTAGGCGATCAGGTCCCACTTGATGGCCCGGGTCGTCAGCGAGGCGCTGAACGCCTTCGGCCACTGGGTACTGGCCCGCCGCAGCGTCAGTGACCGACGGAGATCGCCTACTACGTCTGCTACGGCCCGGTCGGCACACGGCTGAGGGACCTGGCCCGGGTAGCCGGGGCCCGGTGGCAGGTCGAGGAATGCTTCCAGGCCGCAAAGAACGAGCGCGGCCTGGACCACTGCCAAGTCCGCCGCTACGACGCCTGGTTCCGACACATCACCCTGTCCATAGCTGCCCTGGCCGCTCTGACCGCCATCCGTGCCCAGGAACTGTCAAAGGGGGCAGCGATCTCGGACAAACCCGCCTGGTACCCCTGTCCGTGGCGGAGATCCGCCGCCTGATCGGACTGCTCCTCCGCCCCCAACACCTCACCCCGATCCACCATCTGCACTGGTCATGGTGGAGACGGCTCAGTCAGACCCGCGCTCGCCTCAGCCACTACAAACGCCGAGGCCAAACCCCATAGCTGTGATTGCAGTACTAGTCCTCAACCTTGCTGCGGCTCTGGTAGGCGAGGTCCTGATAGTCGGGGTGCCGGGCCATCCAGGCGGTGATGAACGGGCACACGGCG
This sequence comes from Streptomyces sp. NPDC004721, assembly GCF_053601495.1. Lineage (NCBI taxonomy): Bacteria > Bacillati > Actinomycetota > Actinomycetes > Kitasatosporales > Streptomycetaceae > Streptomyces > Streptomyces sp. NPDC004721. The sequence goes on along the minus strand of NZ_JBSGBZ010000069.1, from coordinate 19,722 downwards.
AGCACCCGCAGCCCGTCCGCCCGCGCGGCGTCCAGGCCCGCGCGAGCCAGTGCCGAGCCGACACCCTGTCCGTTGAACTCCGGGTCGACCTCGGTGTGGGTGAAGACGATGAGCCCGCTCTCGCTGGTGCGCAGGTACTCGGCGAAGCCGGCGAGCTGCCCGTCCACGCGGGCCTCGTAGCGATTGTTGTCGGGGGAGTCGGTGATTTCGATGGTCATCGTGGGCCTTTCGAGCAGTAGGGCAGGAGGGCAGGAGGGTCCGGCCATCCGTAAACGTAGGTCCGGAGGAGTTCGTACGGTCAGCGGGGCGTCGGCCGCGGCGTGGCGCTCTAGCCTACGGGGTGTTTGCTGAGGATGGAGACCCGGTTGAGCGCGTTGATGGTGATCGCGGTCCAGATCACGGCGGAGGTTTCGGCACCTCGGTGAAGACCTCGCGGGCCGCCGCGTACGCCGGCTCCAGCGCGGCGGCCTCCTCCGAGTGTGTGACCGCCTCGGCCAGGCTGAGCGCCGCACGCTCCCGTACGGTGAACACCTCCGTGTCCCGCCGGCCCGGCAGGACCCCCAGGCGCATCGGGGACTCCCCGGCGCGCAGGGCCGCCCGGGTGTGGACGTTGAGGCAGAAGGCGCAGCCGTTGAGCTGGGAGACGCGTACGTTGACCAGTTCCAGCAGGGCAGGCTTGAGGCCAGCCGCGACGGCCTCGGTGTGCACCGCCTCGGCGGCCCGCCGGAACGCGTGGTACGACGCGGGTGAGGCCTTGTCGATGTAGACCCGTCGAGCACCCTGCTCCTGCACAGCGGGGCCAAGCATGATGTCTGTCGCGTTGAACGGGTGCTGAGGTTGGAAGGATGCCTCCGGCCGTCGCTGGCCGGCGGCACCCCGGTGAGATCCTCAGATCTCGTATGCCGGCGCCCCGATCGGGACGATCCGGTTCGGCTCGCGGCCGAAGCCCTCGATCAGCAGGTGGTCCTCGTACGCCTGCACCGTCACGTATGAAGTGGTCGTGGTGTCGGCAGGGCCTTGAACTTGACGCAGTGATTGCCGCGCGTGAGCCCGTAGTTCCCCGTGTGGTTATGCCCGTTGAGCCAGGCCACGACATTGTCGTACGAGCTCACGAGGTCGATCAGGAGAGACGTAATTCGTTTCTGCCACGCGGGTCACCGTGCGCCGTCCAGAGCGCCCGACATGAGCCGGCGGACCACCTCGGTGAGCAGATCGGTGCCCGCGCTGATGTCCTGGTCGTTCGTGAACTCGCCCTCGTTGTGGGAGATTCCCTCGATGCTGGGCACGAACAGCATGATCGAGGGCGCGACATCCTTCATGTTCACCGAGTCGTGTCCCGCGATGGTCATCATGGTCTGGTGGCTGAGCCCCAGTTCGTCGGCTGCTTGGGCTGCGAGCTCGACCCCGGCCGCCGGGAACGGTGCCACGCCCCAACCGTGTGTCTGAACCTGCTCGATGGTGACCGACGCACGCTCCTCGATGCCGGGGATCGACTCGGCCAGCTTCTTGGCCGCCGAATCGAGGAGCGCTTCGTCGGGCGAACGCAGATCGACGTGCATGCGCACCTCGCGTGCGACCACCACGGGAGAATTGGGCTCGATGGTCATCTCGCTCACCGAGGTGTGCAGCGGGATGTCCGTGCTCTGCTCGGCCAGTTCGCGCACCGCCACGACGAGGAGTGAGGCGCCGAACAGGGCGTCGCGGCGGTCCGCCATGATCGTCGATCCGGTATGCGACTGCTCGCCGCGAACCACGACCTGGTACTTGCGTGCCGCCCAGGTGGCATCCACCAGGCCGATCGTGCTCCCCTTGTTCTCCAGGTCGCGGCCCTGCTCGATGTGGATCTCGGCGTACGCTGCCACGTCCGGCCCGGCGTAGTCGCCGATCGTTCCGATCTCGCGGAGAGCGGCTTCGACCGTGGTGCCCGCAGGATCGGTCGTCGTGAGGGCGGTCCGGGCCGGCAGCTTCCCCGTGAACACCGAGCTGCCCATCATGCTCGGCTTGAACCGGGAGCCTTCCTCGTTGAACCAGTTGACCACGGCCACGTTGTACTTCGGTGCGGCCTCCGAGACGCCGTACCGTTCCACGGCCCGGTGCGCGGCGTGGGCCGAGGCCAGGACGCCGTACGCACCGTCGTAGCGGCCACCGAGCGGCTGGCTGTCCAGGTGTGAGCCGGTGAGGACGTACGGGGCTCCGGGTGTGACGGTGAAGAGACCGAACTGGTTGCCGACACCGTCGTAGCGCACTTCGGCGCCGCAGGCGGTGAGCCACCGGTGGAGCCAGGCACGCTGTTCTGCGTCGGCGGGGGTGGCAGCCTGTCGGTCGACCCCACCGCCGGGTGTGGCACCGAACGCCGAGAGAGTCGCGAAGTCCTCCAGCAGGGTGACGTCGTGTGCGGTCGGAGCCGTGGAAGAGGTGGCGGGGTTGGTCATGATCACGTCCTGTCGGTTTGCGGGATGGGGTGCGGGAACGCGTCCACGGCGGGACGGGTCACCTTGGCGGAGGCGGGTGGGGCGCCGGAGATCGTGGGGCGGCGCGGGGGTCATCGGGCGGTCGGCCTCGCGGCTCATCGGGCGGGCGGCTTCGGGGCTCAGGCGGCGGTCGCCGGAGCGCGGACCGCCGGGTCCTGGATCAGGTGCAGCACGGCCGGGAGGCCGCTCGCGCGGGCCCGCCGGAACGCCTCGCGGAAGTCGCGGTGCGAGGTCACGGTCTCGCCGTACGCACCGTACGAGCGGGCCCATGCCGCGAAGTCCGGGTTGGTCAGCTGGGTGCCGGACGGGCGGCCCGGGTAGGCACCTTCCTGGTGCTCGCGGATCGTCGCGTAGCAGCCGTTGTCGACCACCAGGGCGACGAAGGCGGCGCCGTGGCCCACCGCGGTGGCCAGTTCCTGACCGTTCATCAGGAAGCAGCCGTCACCCGCGACCGACACGACCTCACGTCCGGGGAAGGCCAGCGAGGCCGCGACGGCGGCCGGTATGCCCATGCCCATGGCGCCGTTGCGGGGGGCGACGAGGGAGGCCGGGGCGCGGTGGGGGAGGTAGCGGGCCGGCCAGAGGGCGTGGTTCCCGGCGCCGTAGGTGATGACGGCGTCGTGGGTGAGCTCCTCCCGCAGCACGCCCATGACCGCGGTGAGGTCGACGTAGGTGTCGTGGGTGTCGTCCTCGGTCGGCTCGGAGGGGGGAGTGGCGAAGCGGGCCTGGGTGTCCACGGCCGCCCCGAACCACGCGGCGTCGGCGTCCGGCGCCGCCGGCGTGGTGACGAGGTCGAGCACGAAGGCGGGCGCATGGGCCGATACGAACTGGTCGATGCGGCCGCAGTGGCCCTGTGCGTCGCCGGGGAGCACGAGCACCGTCTCCGAGTCGAGGCCGCGGGCGTATCCGTCGCTGAGCACGTCACCGCGTGGTGCGCCGAGGAAGACCGTGAGGTCGGCCTCGTCCAGCAGCCGGGCCGCGTGGTCGCCACGGCCGTAGCCGAGCGAGCCGGCGTAGGCGCCGAGGCCTTCGAGGTCGTGGGGGACGGCATCGTAGGCGCGGAAGTCGGCGAGGACGGGGATCGAGTGCCGTGTCGCCCAGCGCATGAGTTCCTGGCCGCTCTCCGCGGTCCAGCCCTCTCCGCCTACGACGACCAGGGGCCGCCGCGCGCGCTCGAACCGGTGCACCAGCTCCTTCAGCTCCGCTTCTGCGGCGCGGGGCCGCGGCACCGCAAGCGGCCGAACCCCGAGGGCGGGGCCCGCGGGGAGGGTGAGTACGTCCTCGGGAAGGCCGATCACCACCGGGCCGGGCCGGCCGCTGCGGGCCACGTGGACGCTCTCCGCGACGACGCGGGCTGCGGCGGTGGGGTCGTCCAGCAGGACGACCTTCTTCGCCGTGCTGCCGAACCACCCGCTGAGGTCGAACTCCTGGAACGCCTCCCGGCCACGGTCGGGCACCGGGACCAGCCCGACGAAGAGGAGCATCGGGGTCGCGTCCTGGTGTGCGGTGTGGACGGCGATGAAGGCGTTGGCGGCGCCCGGCCCCCGGGTCACCATCGCCACCCCGGGCAGGCCCGTCAGCCTGCCCTCCGCCAGCGCCATGAAGCCCGCACCACCCTCGTGCCGGGTCACCACCGTCGAGATCGACGAGTCGTGCAGGCCGTCCAGAACGTCGAGGAAGGACTCACCGGGAACCCCGTACACCCGCCGGACGCCCTCGCGCTCCAGCTGCGCGACGATCAGATGGCCGGCGGAGAGGGGGCGCTCGGGGGAGTTGGTGGGCTCGGGTGCGACGTTCGCCATCGGGGGTCTGTTCCTTCTCTTGAGGCCGCGGTTGCCCGGCCAGTGTTGCTTTCGAGGCGGCCGGAGACACGGGGCAAAGGCCCCCGGATAGCGGCGCTGCGATGTGCAGATGAACAGGCGTGGGCGAGGGGGCCAGGTCCGTAACACGAAGTTTTCATCCGGAATTCGGAGCGCGACGTGACGCATTGGTCATGTGCACAGTCGTCGCCCCGCGACGGTGTGCTTCTGCTCCTTGTGGTCGGCGAAGTCGTCGATGCACCGTTGGCCAACTGGACGGCGCCCGCTCAGCCTCCAGTTCCCCAGACGATCCCTCGGCTCAGAACTCAGACCGGAGTCCCCATGACCGCTCCCGCTTTCCCGCCGACCACCGGCAGCCGGCTCGACGCGACGAAGATGCGCAGGATCTCCCTCGCCAGCATGGTCGGCACCACGGTCGAGTGGTACGACCTGTTCCTGTTCGGCACCGCCTCCGCGCTGGTCTTCGGCAAGGTGTTCTTCCCCGAGTTCGACGGGGCCGTAGGCACGATCCTCTCGTTTCTGACCTTCGCCTCCGCCTACCTGGCGCGCATGGTGGGTGCAGTGCTCTTCGGCCACTTCGGAGACCGCCTCGGCCGCAAGTCCATGCTGCTGATCTCCCTGACGGCGATGGGTGTGGCCACCTTCGCCATGGGCCTCGTGCCCGGTTACGCCACCCTCGGCGTGGCCGCGCCCCTCCTGCTGCTCGGCCTCCGCGTGGTGCAGGGTCTCGCGCTGGGCGGCGAGTGGGGCGGTGCCGTACTGATGACCGTCGAGCACGCACCGGAGAACCGGCGCGGATTCTTCGGCTCCATGGTCCAGATCGGGGTGCCGATCGGGACGCTGCTCGCCAACAGCGCGTTCCTGCTGGTCGCCTCGACCACGAGCACCGACGCGCTGTACTCGTGGGGCTGGCGGATCCCCTTCCTGGCCTCGGCGATCCTTGTCGGGATCGGCTTCTACATCCGGCTCCACATCGAGGAGACGCCGTCCTTCCAGGCGGTCCGGGAGGAGGGCGTCAAGGCCAGGATCCCGTTCTTCGCGCTGATGAGCCGGTACTGGCGCCAGGTGCTGCTGGGCGGCGTAGCGACCCTGTCCACGGGGTCGACCTTCACCCTCATGGTGGCCTCCGGCGTGAGCTACGGGACCAACGACCTCGGACACTCCAAGAACCTGATGCTGTGGGCGGTCATGGTGGCCTGCGCCATCGCGTTCCTGGCCATCCCGTACTTCGGCCGGCTGTCCGACCGGGTGGGCCGCAAGCCCGTCATCTACGCGGGCATCGCGGCGGAGGCCGTACTCGCCTTCCCGTTCTTCTGGCTGCTGGACACCGGATCGGCGCTCGGGGTCTTCGTTGCCTACGCGCTCATGATGCTCGCTTTCTCCGCCAACTACGGCCCCATCGCGACCTTCCTCGCCGAGCTCTTCGGCACCCGGGTCCGGTACTCGGGCCTCTCTGTCGCCTACATGCTGTCGGGCCTGCTGGGATCCGCGGCGACTCCGGCCGTCACCGCCTGGCTGCTGTCGGCCACCGGAAGCAGCTCCTCGATCGCCTGGTACGTGCTCGGCGCGGCGTCCTTGTCCCTGCTGGCCCTGCTCCTGCTCGCGGAGACCCGGTTCGGGGACATCGACGAGCCGGGCGTGGAGTCCCGGTCCACCGCGCGCCCGATCGGGGCGGTCGCATGAGCACAGCGACCACGGCGGTAACAGCGACAAATGGACGCGGGATCACGCGGATCGACTCGGCGCCGGGCGTCCCGGCCGCCGTGGGCCCCTACGTTCAGGCGACGTCCGCCGGTGGCTTCGTTTTCACCACCGGTCAGATACCCGCCGCCCCGGGGCAGTCGAACGGCACTTTCGAGGACGACGTGCACGCGACGCTGCGCAACCTCGAAGCCGTTCTCCACGCGGCGGGTACGGATCTCGACCACATCGTCAAGGTCAACACCTATCTCAGCTCGCCGGACCAGCTCGCGCCCTACAACCAGGTGTACGAGGCGTTCTTCGCCGACCGCCGGCCGGCGCGGACGACGGTCTGCGTGGGGCTGTGGGGCGTGTCCCTGGAGATCGACTGCATCGCGGTGGTCAAGGAAGGAGCGGGGGAGTGAGCGTCACCGTCGCCCCCGACCAGGCCGGACTCGCACACGGGGAGTTGCTGGAGCGCCTCCTGCGAGTGGACCTCCCGACGCTCGGCCATTTCCTGGAAGAAGGCTTCGTCGACTCGGCCGTCCGGCGACTGGGCCGGCCACGGCGGATGGCCGGTACGGCCGCCACCCTCGCCCTCGACGCCCCGGACGCCGTGGCGGTGAACCGCGCGCTCGTCGCGCTGCGCCCCGGCGAGGTGCTGGTCGTCGACATGCGCGGCGACCACACCCACGCGCCGATCGGCGCTATCACGGTAGCGGCGGCGCGAGCGCGCGGGGCCGCGGGCATCCTCGTCGACGGAGTGGTGACGGATGTGGACGCGCTCACGGACCCGGCCTTCGGCCTGCCGGTCCACGCCCGGGGCACCAGCTGCCTGACCACCAAGAGGCTTGACGGTCGGGGCGGGCGGCACCAGGTGCCCGTGGACATCGGCGGTGTCCGCATCGCGCCGGGGGACATCGTCCTCGGCGACGCCAACGGCGTGATCGCCCTGCCGCCGGCAGCTCTGGCCGCCGTGGTGCACGAGGCGGAACTGTCGGACGCGGCGGAGCCGGAGCTCCTACGGCGGATCCGCGCGGGCGAGGACCTCCGGACGCTCCTGCACCTCGGCTGATCCACCTTTGGCTATGCGAAGGAAGAAGACACGCGTGACGGAATACAAGATCGTCGACCCGGCCACGAACGTTCTCGTGCGGCGGTACCCGACGTCGGACGACGCCACGGTCGACCGCGCGGTCGAGGCGGCGGCAGCGGAGTTCACGACCTGGCGGCGACGCCCGGTCAAAGAGCGGGCCGACGCCGTACTCGCCGTGTCCCGGGAGTTCGAGAACCGGCGGGAGGAACTGGCCGCGATCATCACCCGCGAGATGGGCAAGACCACCCGCGAAGCCCTGGGTGAGGTGGACCTGTCGGCGGCGATCTTCGCGTACTACGCGGGGCACGGCCCCGACTTCGCCGCCGACCAGCGGCTCGACATCCGCGGCGGCGACGACGTGGTCGTACGGTCCGAGCCGCTGGGCGTGCTGCTCGGCGTGATGCCGTGGAACTACCCGTACTACCAGGTCGCCCGCTTCGCGGCCCCCAACCTCGTCCTCGGCAACACCGTCGTCCTCAAGCACGCCCCGAACTGCCCCGAGTCGGCGCAAGCCATCGAGGACATCATGGGGGCGGCCGGACTGCCGGCGGGTGCGTACATCAACGTGTACGCCACCAACGAGCAGGTCGCCCGCGTCATCGCGGACCCTCGTGTCCAGGGGGTGTCGCTCACGGGCTCGGAGCGGGCCGGGCGAGCGGTGGGCGAGGTCGCGGGCCGCCACCTCAAGAAGTACGTCCTCGAACTCGGCGGCTCCGACCCCTTCGTCGTCCTTCCCGACGCCGACCTGGAGGCCGCTGTCGCCGCGGCCGTCGAGGGCCGGATGGGCAACGCGGGCCAGGCGTGCACCGCCTCGAAGCGGTTCATAGTCGTAGACCCTCTCTACGACCGTTTCCTTGGCGCCTTCACGGACGCGGTGCGGGCGTTGACCGTTGGAGACCCCACCGACGACGGCGTCTCCTTCGGCCCCCTCTCCTCCGAGGAGGCCGCCCGGGCCATGATCGCGCAGGTGGACGACGCGGTGGAGCGGGGCGCGACGGCGGTGACGGGGGGCAAGCGGCCGGCCCGTGAGGGTGCCTTCGTCGAACCGACCGTTCTCACCGGGGTCACCCCCGGCATGCGGGCGTACCAGGAGGAGATCTTCGGCCCGGTCGCGGTCGTCCACCGCGTCCCCGACACCGCGACGGCGATCCGCCTCGCCAACGACACCCCGTACGGCCTCGGCAGCGTCGTGTTCGGCGGCGACCTCGCCGCCGCGAAGGCGGTCGCCGACGCGCTCGACGTCGGTATGGTCTCGATCAACGGCTCCTCCCAGACCCAGGAGGACCTCCCCTTCGGCGGGGTCAAGCTGTCCGGCGTGGGGCGGGAGCTGGGGGCGTACGGAATGGCGGAGTTCGTGAACCGGAAGGTGATCCGCGTACGCGGCCGGGCGAGCTGACCCGGCGTTTCTACCCCGCCAGGGACTAGGCACGATGGAGCACATGCGCACCCCGACTCCGCACCCGGCCGCCCTGCCCTCGCCGGACCCGCATGTCGTCGCTCTGGCCCGCGAGTGCCTGGAGGAGATCGACAGCCTGGTCGACGAGTGGGCCGAGTACGTGGGGCCGGTCCGCGCCTCCTACTCGGACCTGGTCTCCCGGCACGAGTTCCGCGACAGCGCCTGGCAGGCGTTCGAGCTCCTGCTGCGCACCGTCGCGCAGTTGCCGGTGCCGGAACACATCGCCGGCGTCTCCGAGCGGGTCGGCGAACACCGTGCCCGGCAGGGCGTTCCGCTGGATGCGCTGCTGCAGGCCGCCCGCGTGGACTTCCGGGTCGTCTGGGCCGCCCTGGTGCGGCGCGCGGGCGAGGAGGGCAGGGCGCAACTGGTCACCTCCGCCTACTACGTGTGGGAGGCGGTCGAGCGCCACGTCACCGGCATCATGACCGCCTATCAGCGCACCGTCCTGGAGATGGGGCGGCGGACGGAGGACGAGCGGCGTCTGTGGTTCAGCCGGCTCCTGGACACCGACGGCCGCAACCCCACCGTGGTGCAGGACGCGGCGCGGGCTCTCGGATTCCAGGTGCCCGGGCAGTTCCTGTGCGCGGTGGCGCCCGGAGGCGGCGAGGCATCGCTACGGGGAGTCGCGAACGCCCTCCGCAACCTCGACGCCCCACTGCAACAGCAGGCGGTCGCCTCGGACATGGTCCTGGTGGTCCAGCTGAGCCCACGCCTCACCCGGGAAGCGGTGCTGACACAGCTGCACGGGACGCCGTGCGGCGTTTCCCGCGTGGTGACCGGACTCACCGAGGTGCCCCGCGCGGTGACGCTCGCGACCGCCACGGCCCGCGTGCTGCCGCCCGACGCCACAGAACCGCACCGGCTGGAGGACAACTGGCTCGACGTCCTGGTCCACCGCGCCGGCGACCTCGGCCGGGACCTGGCGTCCGACGTGCTCGGCGGCCTGTACACGGGAGTTCCCGCGGTTCCTGCGGCGGAGGCGGAACGCCTGCTGGAAACCGTCCAGGTCCATCTGTCGGGCAGCGGATCGGTGGCCGACACGGCCGCCGCCCTGTACTGCCACCGCAACACGATCCAACAACGCCTCAACCGCTTCGCCGAGCTCACTGGCCGCGACCCCAGACGCCCCGAGGACGCGGCCCTGGTCGTTCTGGCCCTCAGCGCGCGTCGCCTGCAACAGATGTGACGCCCGGTGCCGGCGCGACGACGAAGCCGACACCGGCAGGTGAAGGTCGGCGCCACGCACCGCTCACGCAAACGGCCCCGGACGAGTAGTCAGAGGCTCAATAGGGCGCCTCCCCGGGGGAGAACCCCAAGTCAGCGGCGTAACGCGTTGTGCCCCGGGCAGGATTCGAACCTGCGACACCTGCTTTAGGAGAGGCCCAATAGCCTTCCCTGCCTGTGGTGATCTTCCCCGGGGTTTGCTGTTCCTGCTGGTCAGCACGGTATGGCCTTCCGTCCCCGTTTGATCGTTCCCCGTCTTTAGAGGGCGTTTGACGTAGGCGGATTGCCCTTTATCTCCTAGTGGGTCCCTCGCCATCTGGGTGCGTCTCGTCCGTTATGCGCCTCGTGAGGTTGTCGATCGAGGCGATGTAGATCATGGCTTCGGAGCTGGCGGGGAGGGTCTCGCAGTCGCGGGCCAGACGTCGGCGGAGCATGATTCATCCCAGACTTCGCTTGACGACCCAGCGCCTTTTGGCGACGTGGAAGCCGCGGATGTCGGGGTTTCTCTTGACGACTTCCACGTCGATTCCGAGGTTGGCACCGTGCTCGACCACGGCGTTCTTGAACCCGGTGTCGAGCCAGCTCTTGGACATGGTGGGGCAGGTCTTCTTGGTCTGGTCGAGCAGTCGTATTTTTACGGCGTTTTCGACAGGCTCGCGGCGGTGACGGTCACGGCGAGGAGTAAACCGAGTGGGCGTCGACCAGGTCGAGCGCTGGTTCGGCCCGCTGACCGGCAAGCTCATCCGCCGCGGCGTCCATACCTCCGCCAAGGCCCTGGAAGACGACATCCGGGCCTGGATCTGCAGCTGGAACGAGGACCCCAGACCCTTCACCTGGACCAGGCCCTCATCACCCCCCTCGCTCTCCGTCTGGGACGGCTCGGTCCTGGGGACGTCCGGGCGCCGCTCCGTCGCCGTGCGCTCGTTCACCTCGTCGCGCTCGCCCTCGGCCTGCGACGGCGTGGCCGAGTACCACGTGTGGTGATCCGAGGCTCCGGATCACGACGGCCATCCTTCCCCGCTCACCTCCATGCCCCACCCTCACGGGCGGCACGGCGAGAGAACCTTTCGAGGTGATGGGACGGTGACTTCCGCAGCACCAGGGGAACGTGGCTTCGCAGCGAGCCGGGCCCTTTCGGTGTTCCCCGCCGGAATCCCAACCTGGGACGTCCGCGCTCTTGGCGGGCGTCGAACGGTTCATGGCGCGGTGAACCGCACCGATCGCAGCGCTGGCTCGAGCCAGCGCGGAGCCGGTCCCGGTCCGCGCCCGGCCAGCCGAAGCCGGTTGATTCACCGCCAGCACGCCTTTAGGATGAATGCGCTTTCATTCGTACGTAGGGAGTACGACAGTACGGGGGGTCCGAACCATGAACGACACCGCATCGTGAACGCCACCCCCACGGTGTACGACGTCGCTGAACGATCCGGCGTCTCCATCGCCACGGTCTCGCGCGTCTACCGCAGTCCCGACTCGGTGCGGGCGAGCACCCGCGAGCGGGTGCTCGCCGCGGCCAGGGAACTCGGGTACGTCCCGAGCGGCAGCGCCCGCGGGCTGGCCAGCCGCTCCACCGGAGTCCTCGGTCTCTGCTTCCCTGACTACTCCGACCCTGACGCCACCGCCGACGACGCCGACGCGATGCTGTACTCGGACCAGATCATCCGCGGCATGGAACGGGCCGCCCGCCGTCACGGCTACGCGCTGCTCATCGCGGCCTCGCTCCGGGGAGGGCCGGAGAGCCTGGTGGCCAAGGTGGCCGGCCAGGTGGACGGGTTCGCCGTGATGGCCCGCACGGTGTCGACCGAGGAACTGGAAGTCATCTCCAGGCGCCGTCCGGTGGTGATGCTCGCGGGACCGCGCGAGGGCGGCGACTCCCTGGACCACCTCGACCACATCGAGGCCGCCAACGAGGACGGTCAGCGGGAGCTGACCCGCCATCTCATCGAGGACCACGGGCTGCGCCGGCTGGCCTACGTCGGCACGGCGGAGGAGTCCCCCGACGTCGAGGCCCGCTTCCGCGGGTTCCGGCAGGCATGCCGCGCGGCGGGTGTCGAGACGGCCGACGAACCTGCCCTGCTCGTCGGCATGATGACCCAGGCCGAGGGCGCGCGCGCCGCCGACCTGCTGTGCGACCGGCCGGGCGAACGCCCTGAGGCCTTTGTCTTCGCCAACGACCAGATGGCCGTCGGAGCCCTGCACGCGCTCGAACGACGCGGGCTGAAGGTGCCGGACGACGTGGCCGTGACCGGATTCGACGGCATCCCACTCAGCCGCATGGTGCGCCCCGCGCTCACCACCGTGTGCCAGCCGATGGTGCGGATGGGGGAGGAGGCCACCGAACTCCTGGTGCAGCGACTGAGCGGAGAACAGTCCGGCGAGCCGGTCTCGCTGATGCTCCCCGTCAGTGTGGCCCGCAGGGCCAGCTGTGGCTGTGGCCACGCGCCGGAGACCTCTGCGGTGCCGAGGCCCCCCGTGACGCTGCGGACCGCCTCCGCACCTTCTGGCCGGGAACGCTGACAACGCTGCCGGCGACACTCCCTGCTGATACCTGCCCTGCCCAGCCTCGCAGTGTGTGCGCGGCCCATACGTTGTCCGCGTCCGTGGTAGGCCCTCCGGGCGAGGCTGTGGGCCGGGCCACCGCCGCCCTCGGCCCGGCCCGCGGCCTCGGCCGCTTCCGGCTCAGCCCCGCCGCCGGGCGCGGGGAAGACTTCGCGCGGCAGGGCAGCGGGCTGGGTCTGGTGGAACGGTCGTCGCCGGCCTCCCGCCCGGGGGCACGCACCCGCTCCCCGTGGCCAAAGGGGTGTGGGTCGCCGACGCTTCATCGCGCATCGACCCGATTCAGGTTGCTGCCTCGCCGAGGGCCCGTGGTGCACCCTTCCGGTGTGCGGTACTCGGAGATCGACGAGGGATGTCCCAGCCGTTACGGGAGTGTGACCCAGCCCCCCTTGTCAGGTCGGGAACTGCTGCAAGAAAGTGATGTATGCGCTTACAGACAGCGCATACATTTCGGAGAGCTCAAGGAGGAGCCGTCCATGAACCGCGCCGCCGCAACCGGTTCGATCGCCCTCACCCTGGTGTCTGCCTTCACCCTCACCGCTTGCGGCGGCTCGGGTGGCGCGGGCGCGGCCGCCGACGCGAAGCAGACGCTGACCGTCTGGGCCATGGGTACCGAGGGTGAGAAGCTCGGCGATGTCGCCAAGGAGTACGAGAAGACCCACTCCCACATCACCATCAAGGTCACGCCGGTGGGCTGGGACGTCGCTCACCAGAAGCTGGTCGCCGCCGCCGCCGCGCGCAAGCTGCCCGACGTGATGCAGATGGGCGGCACCTACCTCAGTGAGTTCGCCGACATGGGAGCGCTGGAGCCGGTCGACACCAAGACCTTCCACGAGGGCGACTTCTTCCCCGCCGCCTGGCAGCAGGGCTCCTACGACGGCAAGACCTACGGGGTCCCGTGGTACGTGGACACCCGCGTCCTCTTCTACCGCACTGACCTCGCCGAGAAGGCCGGCCTCAAGGGCGCCCCGGCCACCATGGCCGATCTGCAGAAGGCCGCCGAGGCCTACCAGACGAAGGCCGGAACCAAGTGGGGCCTGTACATCCAGTCCCGCGGCCTGGACACCGTCCAGAGCTTCTACCCGTTCCTGTACTCGGCCGGCGGAGCCGTCCTCGACGACGACGGCAAGCCGGTCGTCAACTCCGCCGAGGCCGTCCACGCACTCGAGAACTACGCTAGCTACCCCGACAAGGGCCTGAGCAGCAAGTCCGCTCCGCCCGGCTACGACCCCCTCAAGGACTTCAACACCGGCGCGGTCCCCATGTTCTTCGGCGGGCCCTGGATCATGGGCCTGCTGGACGAGAACTACCCCGACCTCAAGGGGAAGTGGGCCGTGGCCGCCGTCCCCGCCGACAAGGCATCGGTGTCGGTCGCCGGCGGATCGAGCCTGGCGGTTTCCGCGGACAGCGACCACAAGGCGGCCGCCCAGGAGTTCATCCAGTACCTCACTGACGCCAAGGGCCAGGCCGACTGGTTCGACCGGACCAAGGACCTGCCCGCCAACACCGCCGCGTGGACGTCCGGCGACCTCGCCTCCGACCCCAACCTCAAGGTGTGGCGCAGCCAGATGGAAACCGCCAAGAGCACCCCGAGCCACCCCAAGCTGACCGAGATCACATCCAAGGTCGACACCGCCATTGAGTCGGTCACCCAGGGCAAGTCCACTGCGAAGGCCGCGCTGGACAAGGCCCAGTCCGAGGTCGACGGGCTCGTCAGGTAACCGTCATGTCCCTCACGACAGGACCGGCCGCCCCGGGCACGGCCGTGACCAAGACCCGGGGCTCCGCGGGCGGTCGGGACACCCGGCCGGGCCGGCGCTCCCTCGGCCGCCACAATCTGCACGGATGGCTGTTCTCCACGCCGTTCCTCGTGCTGTTCGGCGCCTTCATGTTCTTCCCCATCGTCGCGACGCTCCTGATGAGCTTCACCGACTTCAGGGCCCGCAATGTCACCCGGCCGTTGGAGGCGCAGTTCGTCGGGCTCGACAACTACACCGGTCTCTTCCAGGACGACAAGTTCCTCACCGCCCTCGTCAACACCGGCTACTTCGTGCTGGTGGGCGTCCCGCTGACCATCGTGCTCGGCCTGCTCGTCGCCATCCTGCTCAACCACGGCATCGACCGCGCCCGCACCTTCTTCCGCGTCGGGTTCTACGCCCCGGTGATCAGCACCATCGTCGCGGTCGCCGTGGTCTGGCGCTTCGTGCTCGATCCCTCCGACGGTCTGATCGCCGGCATCGCCTCCGAACTGGGCACGGAGGCACCGGACTTCCTTGGCTCGGAGAGCTGGGCCATGCCGTCCCTGATCGCGATGGCGGTGTGGCGCAACCTCGGCACGGTCATGGTGCTGTTCATCGCGGGGCTCCAGGCCATCCCCACCGAGGTGCGCGAGGCCGCCCGCCTCGACGGCGCCGGCGCCTGGCAGGAACTGCGCCGTGTCACCGTCCCGTTGCTGCGCCCCACCATGCTCTACGCCACCGTCATCACCACCATCGGCTACCTCAACGTCTTCGAGGAACCGTTCGTGATGACCCAGGGCGGCCCGTCCGACGCGACGCTGACGGTCTCGCTCGACATGTACCGCGAGGGCTTCAACTTCTTCCACATGGGCTATGCCAGCGCCATGGCGTACGTACTGTTCGTCGTGATCATGGGGATCACGGTGCTCCAGCTCCGACTGCTGAGGGACAACACCCGATGACCGCCCCGACGGCGACCGCGCCGAACCGCCGCAGGCACACGGGTCGCATGCGCCCCCTGCTGCTGTACACGATCGCCTCCCTCGGCCTGCTGCTGATGGCCGCGCCCTTCCTGTGGATGGCTCTGTCGGCGTTCAAGACGAAGAAGGACCTCACCGCGAGCCCGCCGGTGTGGATCCCCTCCACGTGGACGCTGAGCAACTTCAGCGAGCTGTTCGACCAGCTCGACATGGCGCGGTACTTCATGAACTCGCTGATCGTGGCCGTGCTGGTGACCGTCTGCAACCTGCTGTTCTGCTCGATGCTCGGCTACGCCTTGGCGAAGCTGGACTTCACCGGCCGCTCCAAGGTCTTCGCCACCGTCCTGGCAGCCCTGATGGTGCCGGGCAACCTCATGATCCTGCCGCTGTACGTGCTGATGAACGGGCTTGGCCTCATCGACACCTACGCCGGACTCGTCCTGCCTTTCGCGGCGAGTGCGTTCGGGGTGTTCCTGATGCGGCAGTTCATGCAGTCCGTCCCGGACGAGCTGCTCGAAGCCGCCCGGATCGACGGCGCCGGCGAGTGGTACATCTTCTGGCGTATCGTGCTGCCCCTGGTCAAGCCGGCTCTGGCCACCCTCACGATCTTCGTGTTCCTCGGTTCCTGGAACAATTTCATCTGGCCGCTGATCGCCACCAACGACCCCGGCAAGTACACGCTGCCCGTCGCGCTGGCGACCTTCGCCAACGATCCCAACCGCACGGTCAGCGGCGGCAACGGCATGCTGATGGCCGGTTCGCTGCTGGTCGTTCTGCCCGTACTGGTCGTCTTCGCCGTCCTCCAACGGCACTTCACCCAGGGCATCGCCACCGCTGGACTCAAGTAGCCCGGAACCGCGCCACCAAAGGACGGCCCGACACGGCCCGTGCCCGTGCCCGTGCGCGTCCTTGCCCCCACATCCACCAGAAAGACAGAACGGACAATGACGCACACCTCGACCCGCTTCCCCGACGGCTTCCTGTGGGGCGCCTCCACCGCCGCCCACCAGATCGAGGGGAACAACGTCAACAGCGACTGGTGGCGCAAGGAACACGACCCCGCGGCGAAGATCGCCGAACCCAGCCTGGACGCCTGCGACAGCTACCACCGCTGGGAGCAGGACATGGACCTGCTCGCCGAACTCGGCTTCACCGACTACCGTTTCAGCGTCGAATGGGCCCGCATCGAACCGGTGCGCGGCACCTTCTCCCACGCCGAGATCGCCCATTACCGCCGCATGGTCGACGGTGCCCTGGCACGCGGCCTGCGCCCCATGGTCACCCTGCACCACTTCACCGTCCCCCAGTGGTTCGAGGACTTCGGCGGCTGGACCGCCGACGGAGCCGTGGAACTGTTCGCCCGCTACGCCGAGGCGTGCGCGCCGATCATCGCCGACGGTGTCCGGCACGTGTGCACCATCAACGAGCCGAACATGATCGCCGTGATGGCGGGCGCGGCCAAGGCCGGCGACCAGGGCTTCCCGCCCGCCGGTCTGCCCACGCCGGACGAGGAGACCACCCACGCGGTGATCGCCGCCCACCACGCCGCGGTCAAGGCGGTCCGCGCGATCAATCCCGGCATCCAGGCCGGCTGGACCATCGCGAACCAGGTCTACCAGGCACTGCCCGGCGCCGAGGAGGTCACGGCCGCCTACCGCCACCCCCGCGAGGACGTCTTCATCGAGGCCGCTCGCGACGACGACTGGATCGGCGTGCAGTCCTACACCCGCACCAAGGTCGGCCCCGACGGCCCCATCCCGGCCCCCGGAGACGCCGAGCGCACCCTGACTCAGTGGGAGTACTACCCTGCGGCGGTCGGCCACGCCCTGCGCCACACCGCCGACGTCATCGGCCGCGACATGCCCCTGATCGTCACCGAGAACGGCATCGCCACCGCGGACGACACCCGCCGGGTCGACTACTACACCGGCGCCCTCGGCGAAGTGGCGTCCGCGATCGATGACGGCCTCAATATCCAGGGCTATCTGGCCTGGAGCGCCCTCGACAACTACGAATGGGGCTCCTACAAGCCCACATTCGGCCTCATCGCGGTGGACCCGGTCACCTTCGAGCGTACCGCCAAGCCGTCCGCCGTCTGGCTCGGCGGCCTCGGTCGCAGCCGCGAACTGCCGCGCACGGCCGCCTGACGCCGGCTGCCCCTGATCCGGGAGCCGGCGGGACCTGACACCCGCCGGCTCCCGCCCCCGGCGCGGCTCGCCCGCGCCACCGCACCACGACACACGCCCGTCCCCACCCGTCCAGGAGCCGGACCCGCATGAACCGTCGTCGTTTCCTCACCACCGCCGGCGCCGCTGCCGCGGCCACCTGCGTCACCGCACCCACCGCCCACGCCGCCACCCCCACCGGCACCGACCGGGAGACAGCCCTCCTGCGGTCCTGGTTCAGCGCGACCTACCGCTCGATTGCGGCCATGACCACCGACTTCGGTCTGACCGCCGACAAGATCGACGTGAGCGGCGCCGGCACCCCGGTGCTCTCCGCACAGACCTCGCCGACGAACATCGGTTGCGGCCTGTGGTCAACCGTCGCCGCTGCCGGGCTCGGCGTGATCTCCTCCGCCACCATGGAACAGCAGCTGACCCGCACCGTCGCCGCGGTGGAGCGGCTGGAGCGCGCACACGGCTTCTGGTTCAACTGGTATGACGCACGGGACGGTTCGCTGCTGACGGCGTGGCCGGAGAGCGGCGACACGGTCCGTCCCTTCCTCTCCACCGTCGACAACGCCTGGCTGGTCACCGGTCTGCGGATCGCAGCCTACGCCGCGCCGGCCCTTCGCCCGCGCATCGCCGCCCTGCTGGCCGATGCCGACTGGGGCTACTTCTACACACCGTTCGACCCGGCCGACCCGGTCGCCGGACCCGGGCAGCTGCGCGGCGGCTTCTGGCCCGACAAGCCCGGCAAGGGCGAGCCCACTGGCCACCACTACGGAGCCCTGAACACCGAGCCGCGCATGGCGAGTTACCTCGGCATCGCCGACCGCTCCCTGCCGGGCGAGCACTACTGGCACATGTTCCGCACACTGCCGCCCGGCATGGGACAGGATCAGGAACCCGAGGGCGCCTACGTCACCATCGACGGTGTCCGGGTCTGGGAGGGCCACTACACCCACCGCGGCCGCAAGCTGGTCCCCACGTGGGGCGGCTCGATGTTCGAGGCCCTGATGGTCCCCCTGTTCGTCCCGGAGCCGGAGTGGTCGCCGCGCTCCTGGGGCACCACGCACCGCCGGTACGTCCGCAGCCAGATCGAACACGGCCTCATCGAGGAGAAGTACGGCTACTGGGGCTTCTCCCCGGCCAGCATCCCCGAGGGCGGTTACCGGGAGTACGGCGTCGATGCGATCGGCATGATGCAGGGTGGCTACCACTCCCTGGGTGTGGTCACGCCGCACGCGTCCTTCCTCGCCCTGCCGCAGGCCCCCTCGGAGGCCCTCACCAACCTCACAGCGCTCGCTCACGACTTCGGCGCCTACGACGACCGTTATGGTTTCCGCGACTCCATCGACGTGGTCACCGGGCGCGTCAGCGACTTCGTCCTCGCTCTCGACCAGGGCATGATCGCCGCCGCCCTGGCCCAGCGTCTCCGCCCCGGTCTGCTGCAGGCGCCCTTCCGCACCGGGGGTTTCCAGGCACGGGTACGACCGCTGCTGGCCAAGGAGCGGTTCAGTATCTGAGCCCCGCGACGACGGGAGCGGCCCGCGGCCGCTGACGCGCTTGCCACGCCGAAGCCGTGGCAAGCGCATCCGTCCTTCTCCGCGGCTTTGGGCAAGCACGCTTGCGGGCTGCGGACTGTGCGTCGACCGTCGGCATCCTGGCGGTCGCACCCATCGGGCCGGCCACATGGGAATGCCGAGAGCCGCCTCGTCCCGCGCACGCAGCCGGATGCGGGAGCCACTCGCCGAACGGAGCGTTCTGAGCCTGAAGCCTGCCCGAACCTCAGGTAACGGATGGCCTCGTGGGAGACGACCACGCCGCGCTCCAGCGTCAATCTCTTGACCTCTCGGAAGCTGAGCGGGCAGCGGAAGCACAGCCGCACACAGTGCGAGATGATCTGCACCGGGTGTGACCCATGTGTGACGGCTGCACATTCTCCACAGACGGTCTCCTTGCCTGACCGATCAACTCCAAGATCGTCCCACGTCGTCAGCCAACGTGACGGTACGGCTGCCGGTATCAGCTGGCTTTGCGCGTTTTGAGAGTTACGGTAGTTGCACGAACGGTGACAGGAAGGCGCGTGCTCCCGGAGTGTCCAGCCGGTAGGTGACGTTGGTGGCGTAGCACGGGCTGTCGCCGGTGATGGTTGTCGCTGCGAGGATGCGCTTGCTACCGATGACGGCGAAGTTGGGTCCGCCCGAATCGCCGTAGCAGGCACCGCCGTTGCCCTGCGGTGCGGTCATGGCGAGGCGCACCCAGGCGCCGTTGAGGGCGTTGAAGCTTACTGGTGCCTTCATCCGGACGCCGCCGCCTGGGTGGGTGTGGCCGCCCGGTCCGTTCACGGCCTGCTGGGTGCCATATCCGGCGACAACCCAGTCGGTGGAGTTGAGCTTCTGCGGTCCGAGTGCCCCGAGCTGGTTGGCGGCCGGCAACGCGGTGAGCTGCCCCGAGTTTCGCAGAGTCCGGCGATCTTGTTTCAGGCGGAGTGCGGGGAGGCTTCCCGTTGTCGCCACCAGTCGCGTTCGTACTCGG